>JALRFT010000347.1 GCA_023261915.1 Acidimicrobiales bacterium
GCCACCCCGTATGGCTCGTTGGCGACGTCAATTGTGGTGGTGACGGTGTTGGTGGCGGTGTCGATCACCGACACGTTGTTGCCGCCGACGTTGGTGACGTAGGCGGTGGCGCCATCGGGGGTGACTGCTACCCCGTACGGAAGGTTCCCGGCTGCAATGGTGGCGGTGACGGTGTTGGTGGCGGTGTCGATCACCGATACGTCGCCGCTGCTGCCATTCGTGACGTAGGCGAAACAGGGTGTCGAAGCTTGGGCGGGCGAACCTGGCGCCACGATCAGTCCCAGCGCCAGAGCGGCGACCGCAAGAAGGTTTTTGATTCCGTACATTTCTTTTGTCTAGCAGACCGTTTCTGAACTGGCAGATTCCTTAACCGGAATGGTTGTTCTCCCTGCAGGCGACGGGTGCGACCACCTGCGACCAGACGACAGGGAGGCTCACGATGCCGGTGGATTCAGTGCTCGCCTTCATCGATCAACCGGATCGGTATTTGGACCTAGGAGACCCTCAGTCGTTTGCCGACTTGTGGAGTGATACTGGTGAGGAATCGTTTCAAGCCGATCCACCCAACATCGTCGTCACCTGGTGGCCCTCGACGGGCGGTTACGCCAACTCGATGGAGGTCGCCAGTGTTGTTGGAGCCGTGACCTACGACCCCACAACGGCATCACTCTCAATGATGCTCGCCGCTGACGGCGAAGTGCCGCTGACGCTGCCCGCAACCATGGATCAGGCGTCACTGTTCGTCGACGGCATCTCCTCCAACTGTGGGTCGAATTCGGCAACGGTGTCGACACCTCGCGGAACCTCGCCGATCTGCATTACCCCCACCCAGTTCTAGACACCTCGGGCGGCATCCTGAACGGGGCTCCATCATCAAGGTGCCGATGGCTTCCGCCGGTCGGCCAGTGCGGCTCCGATCCCACCACGATCAGCGATCCTCTGGTGCTCGAGGGTTCCCAGCAGGTCGTCCCGCGCTTCCTCGCAGCCGATCTCAATCTTGGTTCCAGCGAAGGTATGCGGCCATTCACCATGCCGAAACAGACTGGAAACAACCCATACAGATACTGCATAGGTCTCGGGAGAGCCCCGTGACGATGGCTGGTTTGGTGGGTTTGCCCGTCAGATCAGAGAAAGGAGTCCGGCATGGATACCGGGAACGCTGCATGGCTGTTGATCTCAGCAGCACTCGTCCTGTTCATGACCCCGGGCCTCGCTCTCTTCTACGGGGGCATGGACCGGAGTCGAAATGTACTCAACATGATCATGATGAGCTTCTGGTGTCTCATCACCATTCCAATCATGTGGGTCGTCATCGGCTACTCCCTGGCCCAGGTCCCCTTTGATGCCGCCTTCCTCGGTGGCTTCGACAACGCCTTCCTCCGGGGAATCAACATCACGGGCGAGGACGGTGGCATGACACTGTTGACCGTCGCCTTCCTCGGGATGTTCGCCGTCATCACTCCCGCCCTCATTTCCGGTGCGGTGGCGGGGCGGATGAAGTTCGCTGCGTGGGCGATCTTCGCTCCGGTGTGGACACTGCTCGTTTTCGTGCCGGTCTTCAAGTGGATCTACGGCGGGTGGTTGGCCGAACGTGGTTCGCTCGACTTTGCTGGCGGTACCGCCATTCACGTCAATGCCGGCATCGCCGCCTTGGCGTGTGTGCTTGTTCTCGGCAAGCGCAAGGGGTGGCCGCGGGAAGGACACCCGCCGCACTCAATGCCCCTCGTCATGCTTGGTGCGGGCATCCTGTGGTTCGGATGGTTCGGCTTCAACGCCGGTTCGGCGCTCGGCGCCACCGGAACGGCCATCCAGGCCTTCATGAACACTTTCCTCGCTGCGGCCGCTGGCGGTCTGGCGTGGGCCGTGGTCGAGCGATTGCGGGACCGGCGCTTCACCAACCTCGGTGTCGCCTCCGGTGCGGTTGCGGGCCTCGTCGCCATCACTCCCGCAGCGGGATACGTGTCGGGGATGTCGCCGATCTACATCGGTCTGGCCGCTGGTGTCGTGTGCTGTTTCGCCGTGACCCTCAAGACCAAAGCCGGTTACGACGACGCCCTCGACGTCGTGGGGATCCACTTCGCTGCGGGTCTGCTCGGTTCGCTGCTCATCGGACTGTTTGCCGATCCGGAGTTCTTCGGTACCGAGACCATGGCCGGTCTGTTCAACGGTGGTGGTCTGACGTTGCTTGGCGAGCAGTTGCTCGCCAACGTGGTGGCCATTGTCTATTCCTTCGTGGTGACGCTGCTGATCATGCTGGCGTTGAAGTACACCATTGGCGTGCGGGTTGACGCTGATGAGGAGATGATGGGTCTGGACCTGTCAGAGCACCGCGAGGTGGCGTATCACAGTGATGCCGTGAGTGGCATCGAGTGACCCGCCAGCATCAGTCGGCCATGTTTCGATCGATTCGCAACAAGCAGGAGGTAACGAGATGTTGCAGTTGGTGACCGCAGTGATCAAGCCCTTCCGGGTGGACGAAGTCAAGGAGGCGCTCAAGGGGCTCGGCATCGCCGGGATCACCATGAGCGAGGTTCGGGGCTTTGGGCGCCAGGGTGGGCACACCGAGACCTACCGGGGCTCGGAGTACCAGGTGGACTTCGTTCCGAAGGTGAAGCTCGAAGTCCTCGCCACCGATGAAGACGTTCAGGCCATCGTGGATGCCATCGTTGGCGCTGCGGCGACTGGGTCCATCGGCGACGGCAAGGTATGGGTGACACCGGTGAGCAGCGTCGTGCGGATCCGCACCGGCGAGTCCGGAGCTGCCGCCATCTAGACGCCGTTGGGGTGTGTCGCCGCCGTCGCTGTCACTGGCGGGGCGGCGGCACACCCTTTCGTCGCGTTGGGGCTGCCAGTCGATCGTCGGCGGTCGTCGGCTCAGTCGCGTCGCTGCACTTCAGCCTCAAACGAGGTCGCCGGGTCCGTCACTTTGAAAAACCGCAAGCGCATGTCGTCGGGGCCTGTCACCTCGCCGTCAACGATGAGACCCGTGGCGCCGAGTCCCAGACGCGATTGGTCATCGGAGAGTGATCCGGTGAGTGGGATCCGGATGACCTGACCGCCATCTTCAAACTCCTCGTAGCCCCAGAGCGCACGGCCCTCCTGACGTTCAATCACGACGAGCAGGGGACTGGTGACGAGATCACCATCAACGGTGGGGAACTGGTAGGTGCCTTCCCACCGGCCGACGAGTTCGGGTGGTGATGGGGCTGTCGTCGTCGAGACTGTCCCGGATTCACTCGAGCTGCAGGCGGTAGTGCCGACCAGCATGCACAGGCCGGCTATTGCGACGAGGGAGCGGATGGTCACTCGAGGGCGGTCCATGCTCCAAGATTGGCAGACATCCTCAGAGTGTTGCGGCACACCGGTCCCGATTCCCCACTGTCAATGGGCCGGTTCGTGACCACCGGGACCGACTGGCTTGACGAGCACGGTGAAGCGCAGGTCCTGGCGTTTGGGCACTCCGAACCGCTCATCGCCATAAGGGAACGGGCGGGTCTCCCCCGTCGGCGTGTAGCCCCGCTTGCGGTACCAGGCAATGACCTCGGTACGGACGTCGATGACCGTGAGTTCGATGGTCTCGAAACCGGCCGTCGCCGCTCGTTGCTCTGCTGATTCGAGCAACTGAGTTCCAATGCCCTGACCTTGTTGATGTGGTGCGACGGCGAAGAGACCGAAGGTGGCTGTGACACCAGCCGCGGGCATGGTGAGCGCACCGCTACCGATGACTCCACCATCGAGTTCAGCGACGAGAACCGTTGTATCGGTTGCCTCCACCAACTCGCCAAGCATCGCCGAATCGATGCGCTGGCCCCCGAGGAGATCCGCTTCGGAGGTCCATCCGGACGTCGTGGGGTCTCGGTAGGCCGCGTGCACAAGCCGAGCGAGATCGTCGACATCACCCATGGAGGCGGGCCGGATTGATGGTGTCGGTGGCGGCGTGGGGTTGGTCATGGGTCGAGTCCGGCGTGGGCGGTTCAGCCGCCGCCTCTCCACATTGATCCGTCCTCACTCCCGGGGGCCACCTTGGGGATGACCACTCGTTGTGAGCGGTAGATGCCGCGGTTTGACGAACACAGGTATGCCACGACGCACACCAAGGCGAACAGCACCGTGCCCTCAGAGCTGAACAGTTCGGTACCCATGATGATGCACGTGATCGGCACGTTGGCCGCACCAGCGAACACGGCCACGAAACCAAGGGCGGCGAGCAGGGTGGGGTCCACCCCGAGGAGTCCACCGAGGGTGACCCCGAGGGTTGCGCCAATGACGAACAGGGGGGTGACCTCCCCTCCCTGAAATCCGGACCCGAGGGTGACTGAGGTGAACACCAACTTCCAGGCGAAGGCGAAGGCGGCGACCCCCACGCCCCCGGCGAGGGAGGCGGTGATGAGGGGGAGGGAGAGGCCGTTGTAGTCCCGGTTACCGACGAGGAACGTCAGTCCAATGATGGCAATACCGCCGATGAACGGTCGCAGCGGCGGCCAGGTGCCGTAGCGCTCGTAGAGGTGTCTCACGAGGTGGGTGGTGGCGATGAACAGGCGGGCCGTGACGCCGAAGATCACACCGGCGAGGATGACCTTGGCCACGAGAGCCATCGTGAGGTCTACCGGTATGACCTCAGGGGTGGCGAGGTGGGTCACGCCGATGCCGGTGACGACGAGATCGCCGATCATGGAGGCGGTGACGGCGGCCAGCAGCGCGTCGTATCGGAGGCGACCTACAGACTGCACCTCGAGGCCGAACACGAACCCGGCAACAGGTACGCCGAACACTGCACCGAACCCCCCGGCAAGGGCGGCAATGAGCATGATGCGGCGGTCAGCGGGTTTGAGGCGAACCACCCGTGAGAAGGCATCGGTCAGACTGCCCGACATCTGCAGGGCGGTGCCTTCCCGGCCGGCGGAGCCGCCGAACAACTGGGTGACGACCGTCCCCACGTAGATGAGTGGCGCCATGCGTCGTGGGACCCAGTCGCGTGGTTCATGGATCTCGTCAAGGATCAGGTTGTTGCCCGCAGCGGCGTCACCACCCCCGTAGTGGTAGATGAGTCCCATCACGAGCCCGGCGACGGGCAACAGCCACAGCAGCCACGGGAAGTCCTCACGAACGTCGGTCGCCCAGTTCAGCGTGGCGAGGAAGGCGGCGGAGGAAAGTCCGGCAAGGACCCCCACCACGCTGCCGAGCACGAGCCACTTGACGATGTGGGTCCCGACGACGGTGACTCGTGATGCCAGCGCGCCTATGCCGCGGTCACTGGTTTGAGGGATCGGAGTCAGAGGGTCGTGGGACTCAGGCGTGGACATCGTGCTCCCGCTCGGACAGCGCTGCTCACAGGCTGAACTCGGCCGTCACGGCGCAGATGGTCGTGGCGAGTGGTCTCGCTCACGCACGGTAGCAGTGCCTTCACCTTGCGGTAACGGGCACTCGTGGGTCGGCTCGGGGGCGGTATCGGGGCCGCTCAGTGCTGCGCCGTGAAGTTCGCCACCGCCGCATGGATCTCGGCCCATGCTGCGTCCCGCCCGGCGATGCCTGCGGTGTGGGAGGTCTTCCCCGGCTCGAGCGCCTTGTAAACCTCGAAGAAGTGTTGGATCTCCTGCACGAGCTGAGGGGTGAGGTCCTCGAGGTCGTGGACGTTGGTCCAGCGTGGTTCCTGGGGAGGAACACAGATCAGTTTGGCGTCGTCGCCCGCCTCGTCTTGCATGTACAACACCCCCACCGGTCGAGCCTGAACCCAGACACCGGGGTACACGGAGTCCTCAAGCAGGACGAGGGCGTCGAGGGGGTCGCCGTCGCCGCCGAGCGTGTCAGGAACAAATCCGTAGTCGGCGGGATAAGTGGTGGCCGTGAAGAGCCGTCGGTCCAAGAACACCTGGCCGGTCTCATGGTCGATCTCGTACTTGTTGCGTGATCCACGGGGGATCTCGATGACGACATGGATGCAGTCGTCGGGGAGTGCGCCTCGCATCAGGTCATGCTCCTTTGATCAGCGCTGTCGGATGGTCGCCGGCGATCAGCGGTCGTCGCGCACCGGTTCCATCACGACGCGCACGCCTTGGCCCGAGAGCACGAGACGTCGGTGGTCACGGAACACATCCACACCGGCGTTCAACCAACTCGACAGCCAGGTGTCCTGCACAGCCAGATTGGGCAGACACCCCACGGCCGTCGAGGCGTCTTCGCTCCAGTAGAGCTTCGATCCGATGATGCTCAGACTGCCACCCATGTTGTTTCCGCCGGCGTAGACGTGCATCTGGTCGTCCACGAAGGTGAACCGCAGCTGGGTGCCTTCCACCAGATCCCGGCCGTCGACCTCACTCGACACGAAAGTCCCTGACGTCGGGACCACGTTCGAACGGCGCTGGAGTTGCCACCACACAATGGCTCCAGCAGCGGCGGCAACGACGAGCCCGCCGGCGACGAAGAATGGCCAACGCCGGCTTCGGCTCTGGGCCAGCAGGGTTTCGAGATGCTCGTCCACGCCAGATCCTCCGTTCGTGGGGTAACGACTATGACGCTATCGCGGGATGGCGTCCGTCGGCTCGGGAGTCTTCGCCGCCCGTCGCCGGGACCTGATCCGGTGCAAGAGCTTCCCGGCTTCGTCAACCCAGAGCACCGTTGAAGCGACGGCCAGACACACCGCCCACTGTGTGAGGGTGAGGCGCTCGGTTCCGAAGAGTTGTTGCAGCGGGCCCCACACCGTGGCGAGGACCTGGAGTACCACCACGCCTCCCACCACTGCCCACAGGCGCGGGTTGGTCAGCGAGAAGCGGGTGAACACCGAGGTGAACTCGACTCTGGAGTTGAAGACATTCACCATCTGTTGCAGCACGAAGGTGGTGAAGGCCATCGTCAGCGCCACCTCCTCGCCGTAGGTGTCACGTGCCCACACGAACAACACGAGCACGCCGACTGCCATGGCCACGCCCATGGCCATCAGACGTCGCAGGCGGGCGGCGGTGAGGATGGGGGCACCGCCCGGTACCGGTGTGCGGTCCATCACGTCTGGTGCCGGGCCTTCGAGTCCGAGGGTCATCGCCGGCGGGCCATCGGCGATGAGGTTCACCCACAGCACCTGGAGGGGGCTGAAGGGCACGGGCAGACCGAGCAGCGAGGCACCGAGGATCGTTGAGATGGCGCCGAGGTTGGTGGTGAGCTGGAAGCGTACGAACTTCACGATGTTGTCGTAGATGGTCCGACCACGTTCGACGGCGTCGACAATGGTGGCGAAGTTGTCGTCGGTGAGGATCATGTCGCCCGCCTCGCGGGTGACCTCGGTGCCGGTGATCCCCATCGCCACCCCGATATCGGCTCGCCGGAGCGCTGGGGCATCGTTGACTCCGTCGCCCGTCATGGCCACGGTGTGGCCGCGTTCCTGAAGGGCCTTGACCACCCGGACCTTGTGTTCGGGTGCCACCCGGGCACACACCCCAATGCGTTCGATGCGCTCGGCGAGTTCCTCATCCGACATGGCTGACAGCTCGTCACCGGTGACGACCTCGCCGTCGATGCCGAGTTCGGCAGCGATGGCGGCCGCTGTCGTGGCGTGGTCGCCGGTGATCATCTTGACGTCCACACCGGCCGATCGGCACAACCGGATCGCGGCGCGAGCTTCGGGCCGTGGTGGGTCGACGATCCCAATCAGGCCCTCAAGGGTCAGATCGTCAATCCACTGGTCGGGGTTCGCAATCGTTCCGTCGGCGCCGAGCACGTCGGCGGTGCCGAGGTGACGGGTGGCGAGTGCCAACACCCGCATTCCCATCGATGCCATGCGGTTGTTGTCCGCCTGGCGTGCGGCGCGTGCCTCGTCATCGAGTGTCACCACCGATCCGTCACCCTCGATGAATCGGGTGGCTCGGCCCAACAGCACATCGGGCGCCCCCTTGACACACAGCAAGACGCCGGCCGTTGGGTCCTCAGGATCGACGAGGTGATAGGTGGCCATGAACTTCGTCGCCGAGTCGAAGGGCACCTCACCGATACGAGGATGCTTCTCCCGGGCATCGCCGGCGTCGATCCCTCCTTGCGCGGCGAGGGCCACGACGGCGATTTCGGTGGGATCCCCCACGCCCGATCGCACACCGTTGGAGACCGAGTTGGCGTCGAGGGGATGAAGGACGGCTTCGGCACACAGCGCACCGGGCAGGAGTGAACGGGTGAGGTCGTCGTCTGCGGGGGTCCCGTCACTGGTGAGCAGACCTGCGGAGGGGTCGGTGGGGACCTCGTAGACGCTGCCCCCGCGCACGAACTCACGAGGGGTCATCTGATTCATGGTGAGTGTGCCCGTCTTGTCTGAGCAGATCACCGAGGTCGACCCGAGGGTCTCAACCGAGTGCAGTCGCTTCACGATGGCGTTGTGGCGAGCCATCCGGGAGATCCCGATGGCCAGCGTCACGGTGACGACGGCAGGGAGTCCTTCGGGGATAGCGGCCACGGCGAGAGCGACTGCTCCAAGTGCGGCATCGGCGAGCCCGGCACCTTGGAACATCTGTAAGGCGAACACGATGGCTACCGCCACGATGGCGATGGCGGCGAGTCGCTTACCGAGTCGATCAAGTTGGCGCTGCAGGGGGGTGGGTCCAGGCTCGGCCTCGTTGAGAAGGTTCGCCACCCGCCCCATCTCGGTGGCCATACCGGTGGCGGTGACCACGAACTCACCGCGGCCTCGTGTCACGGTGGTGTTCATGAACACCATGGCGTGACGATCCCCGATGCTGGCAGCGTCGTCGGCGACGTGGTTGGCGTCCTTGTCCACCGCCACGGATTCGCCGGTCAGCGACGATTCATCGACGGCGAGATTCGCTGCGAGCAACAAACGGCCGTCAGCGGGGATGCGGTCACCGGCCTCAACGAGAACGATGTCACCCGGGACCACCTCATCGGCGGCGACCTCGGTCACCACCCCGTTGCGTCTCACCCGGACGGTGCTGACCAGCATGCGCTCAAGCGCAGCCAAGGCATCTGATGCCCGGGACTCTTGGACGAAGCCGAGGATGGCGTTGATCAGGAGCACGACGCCGATGACGATCGGATCCTTGATGTCTCCGACCAGACCCGAGAGCACTGCGGCACCAATGAGGATGAAGACGATGGCGCTGCGGAACTGGTCAAGGAACACTTTCCAGTGGGGGCGTCGAGCCTTCTCGGCGAGTCGGTTCGATCCGTACGTTGCGCGACGCTGGGTCACCTCGGCCGAACTGAGGCCCGTGGCGGGATCGACGTCGAATCCGGCAGCAGCATCGGACGCACTCGCCGTGTGCCAGTTCGTCTCGGGTGTGATGCCCGTCGTGGTCATGGGTCCTCCGGTCGTTGAGGCGCAGTCCGCGCCGATACCTACCGGAGGTCTCTCCCACCCAGCCGAATCTTGTGGCTGGGCCGGCGACACCGGGACTGCCGGGCGGACCGGACTGCCGTGATGACGATGACGCCGTAGTGGGGTACTCCCCTCGCGACCCCCAGTATGGCCCGGCGGGACCAGATGACCAACCCATGCCCCAGCTTCAGCGTTGGCTGACATGGACGGCACCCTCGCCCCCTAGGGTGATGCCATGACTACTTCTGAACCCACGAAGCCCATCGTTGACATCCCTGCTGGTGACCCACCAGCCGATCTCGTCATCGACGACCTCGTTGTTGGCGACGGTCCCGAGGCGACTTCAGGCGCCGTCGTCACGGTCCACTATGTGGGTGTGGCGTGGAGCGACGCCCAGCAGTTCGATGCCTCCTGGGATCGCAACGACCCGTTCGGTTTTCGACTTGGTGCCGGTCAGGTGATTGCCGGCTGGGACGAGGGTGTGGCGGGAATGAAGGTGGGCGGACGTCGTCGCCTGACCATTCCTCCCCACAAGGGGTACGGCGCCGCCGGGGCCGGCGGGGTCATCAAGGGTGGCGAGACCCTCGTGTTCGTGGTCGATCTCTTGGGAGTGGGCTGAGTATCCCCGGCTTCTTCTCTCTGAACCGACATACTTGTTGCATCAAGTAACACAAAGTCCTTGGTGTGCTTCATGACCCGTGCAATCTTCAGGGGTCCCCGGTGCGTCGTGGCTCAGCTGGGGAGGTTGCATGCAGCGAGTGTCAGTTTCTGAGGAACACGCGTGGCAATTGGCCCGGGACCACTTCGGTCCGGAGTTTGCCGACTGGGTTCGTCTTGAGCGGATGGACTTCGGATGGGCGGCGTGGGTGGAAGAACCTCCCGCCGGACCCGACGGCCTGATCGGCCGGGAGGTACTGGCCATCGGCCCGACACCAGAGGTCCTGCGCACCTATCCGTCCATGCCCCCGCCGCAGCTCCGTCACGCCCACTATTCGTGGCTTGACGCCGCCTCGCGTGTCGTCGACGACCCCGACGGACCTCCGTCGTTCATCTGAACGCCGGTCCGAGGGGCCGCGCTAGAGGAACCGGCGGATCAGTCGCTTCTTCGACTCGGTGAACGGTGGATAGGCGACAGGGGGATCGATGGCTGTCGGCTTGGACAGCACACTGCGACGGTGGGAGAACGTCTCAAACCCGGCCCGGCCGTGATAGGCGCCCATGCCACTGGGGCCCACGCCACCGAAGGGCAGCGCCGGAGCAGCCACGTGGTACACGACGTGATTGACGCACGCTCCTCCCGAACTCGTCCGTGACAGCACCTTGTCGGTTGTGGCCCGGGAACGACTGAAGACGTAGAGCGCTAGCGGCTTGTCGTTGGCGTTCACATGGTCGATGGCCCCATCCACATCTTCCACGGGGATGATCGGAAGCACCGGCCCGAAGATCTCATCGGACATCACTGCAGCATTGGCCTCGACGCCCGTGATCACGGTGGGAGCGATGTAGAGGTCATCGGCGTCTGTCTGTCCGCCGTGGAGGACGCGGCCCTCCGAGAGGTACTTCTCGAGTCGGCGGAAATGCCCGGCGTTGACGATGCGGGCGTAGTCGGGGCTCTGGCTCGGGTCACTGCCGTAGAACTCGGTAATGGCAGCGACCAGCGCCTCGGTGAACTCCGTCTCGACGCGCCGGTCGACGAGGACGTGGTCGGGAGCGATGCAGGTCTGGCCGGCGTTGAGGAACTTCCCCCAGGCAATGCGCTTGGCGGTGGTCGCCACGTCGGCGTCCGCAGCAATGATGGCCGGGGACTTTCCGCCCAACTCAAGGGTGACGGGGGTCAGGTGTTTCGCCGCTGCCTCCATCACCACCCGGGCTACGCGCCCGTTGCCGGTGTAGAGGATGTGGTCGAAGCGCTGGTCGAGGAGCACGGTGGTCTCGTCGACGCCTCCCTGGACGATGCCGACCTCGTCACCGGGGAGGTGACGGTTGATGAGTCGTTCGAGCACGGTCGCCACCGTGGGTGCCAGCTCGCTGGGCTTGCCGACCACGGCGTTGCCCGCAGCAATGGCGGCGGCCATGGGGCCGATCATCAACTGGACCGGGTAGTTCCATGGAGCGATCACGAGGGCAACACCGAGGGGCTCGCGGATGACCCGGCCTCGACCGGGCATCGACGTCAATGGCAAACGAATCCGTTCCGGTCGCATCCATCGCTTCAGGCGCTTCACCATGAAGTCGATCTCACTGACCGTCACGGCGATGTCGGTCGCCCAGCCCTCGATGTCGGGCTTGCGGAGGTCGACGTGGAGCGCTTCGAGGAGTTCCGCCTCACCCTCGACGAGGACCGATCGCAACGCCTGCAACCGCGCAATGCGGGCCTGATAGGGACGGGTGACTCCTCGGTCGAATGCGGCGCGGGCGGCCGCCACGAGGCCGGGGATGTCCCCGGTCGAGGTTGGGACGAGGTCCAGATGTCCGACGGTGGAGGCGGTCGGCGACGATTCGGGTGCGTGCGAGCTCATGGTTGCCACTCCGATGCTGTGGTTGGCGGCGTTGACAACCCAAGTCTTGCGCAAAAGCGGTCCTCGGTGCCCGGCCGGGGGTCGTAGGATTGCCTGGTGACAGTCGCCGAGGTGGTTGGTCTCGCCGCCACGGCGGTGTTCCTGTGCGAACTGGTTCCCCAGCCGTTGCGCATCCTGCGAACCCGGTCGCTGTCAGGCCTGTCCACCATCGGCACCGGGATCTACTTCGTCACCGAGCTCGGATGGGTGAGTTACGGAATCACGAGTGGCTTGCTCGTGGTGCTGCTGACGGCGCTGGCCGCCACGCTGCTCAGTGGCCTGCAACTGGTGCTGCTGTGGTCGCGACGTGGACCCAATGACCTGTGGTGGATGTTGTTGTGGGCAACTGGTCTCGCTGCGTCACTCGTCATGGGTGCCATCGGCGCCATGTTGGTGCTCGGTCTGATCATCGGTCTCGGCCCGCAGGCATGGGCGGCGTGGCGCTCCGCATCAGTCGCCGGAGTCTCGCTGTGGCGCTGGGTGCTCTCGGGAACATCTGGTCTGTTGTGGTGCACCTACGGGGTCCTCATGGGGGAGTTCCCGCTGATTGCCACCGGCTCGGTGGGGATGGTGTGCGCGTCGCTCGCCCTGTCGCGCCTGTTGGGTGAGACGCTCAAGCGTCGGGTGGTGACGGCACCGACCACCGGCGGGTCCTAGCGCCTCCGGTCGACGAAGCGGTTGCCTCAGTGGAGTGAGTGATACCCGGGCACCGCAGTGTGGGGGGTGTCGAGATACACCTTGGCTTCCGGTGACCCCACGAACCGTCCGTGACTCCAACGGATTTCGACGTGACCATCGACGAGGTGTTCCTGAGCAGTCAGGCGATCGAGAATCGTCGCCTGCCACGTCACCTCCGGCTGGCCGGCGGTTCGTGCGGCCACCTCGAGGTGACGAAGGTCGAAGCGCTGTGACCAGTCCCAGGCGGCGTCGACCCGCAGGCGCAACGTCGCTGGCGGCAGGTTGCCACGTGCCGGTTGTGTGCCGAGGACGAAGTAGGTGACCGAGGCAATGCGCAGCAGCCGCCACAGCATGCGGAGCCGGTGCCGGGCTGTGGGCATGGCCGCGTTCCATCGCCGCGCTGATTCCTCGGCCACCTGCTGGCACAGAGCCGCCCACGGTGCGGTCAGTGGCGGGGGAAGAGCCCGATCGGGAAACGCTGCTTTGAGGGAGCGTTGTTGGTCACGGTCGAGGTCCACCACTGCCGCTGGCAATGTGATGGGAAGATCCGTGTGCTCCACTGCCGTGGCGTAGAAGGCTTGGAACTCGTCGCCGGCACAGTCGGCGAACCAGTGGACACCGCTGCGCCCATCACCCGACATGAGTTGTTCGAACAGCCGTGGCGGTCCGGAGTTCGACAGCACCCGCGACAGGTACTTGCAACTCACGAGGTAGACGTGATCGATGCGCAGGTCAGCGGGCACCGTGTCATCCCCGGGGGTGCGCTGAGGTCCTTTCCACTCCACTCGGCGGGGCGGGCGTCCCCGCAGGCCGTCGAGGGCCAGAGCGAACGCCGCGCCGTTGCCCGCTCCGGCGAGGAAGTCTCCTCGGTGGCGACCCTCGCGCCAGAGTCCAACGAGTCGTTGCCACGTGGCTGCGTCCACATTGGCCAGCTCGGCCGGTGGTGCCGGCTGGTTGAGCAGATCTTCGAGTCCGGTCGGGAGTGTGCCGAGCGCCGTGGCCAGTTCGGTGATCTCGGTCAGTGCCCCCGGCATGTTCAGCGCGCCAGATCGTCGTCGGTCCAGTAGCCCGCCAGCGGCTTGACCCGTCGACCGGCGTAGGCCCCAAGTCGGGTGCGGGCATCGGGGTCGAGTAGGTCAACCACGTCGTGGATCATCCCTGGACCCGCGGCTCGTAATGCCAGGTCACCTTCGCTGCGTCGACGTGGCAGTCGGGTGGTGAGGAGCACGATGGGGACACCCGGCACCCGGCCCCGGATGGCCGTCGCCCGACCGAGGTGACGCCAGACCGTTTCGGTCTTGGTCAGCCCTCCCCTCTGGGAGGTGTGGGATCCGGCGACTTCGAAGAACCAGCGGCGACCGGTGGTGTCAGTGGCCTCGAGTTCAACAGCGATGCCGCCTCCGGGAAGCTTGGTGTTGCGACCGGTGATCGTGAACCCCGCTTCATCCAGCGCCTTCTCCGCCAACTTGCTGGCGGCGAGGTCGTCGGCCCCTTTCGGAAGGTGCCCTGTTGCGAGCTGCCCCTCGGCCGCAACCCGCTGGCGGGCCATGTCGACGTAGTCGGGGTCGAGGTCGTAGCCGACATAGCGCCGCCCGAGGCGTGAGGCGGCGACGAGTGTGGAGCCCGAACCCATGAATGGGTCGAGCACGAGGTCGTCGGCGTAGGTGTAGAGACGAATGAGTTGCTCGGGCAGTTCGACGGGGAAGGGGGCTGGGTGACCGACCCGTCGGGCGCTCTCGGGGGGAATGGACCAAACGTCGAGTGTGAGCGAGAGGAAATCCTCGGGGAGAAGTGTGGTCTCGTGCGGGAGTTGCTCGGCCGCACGTTGACGGGCCGAGCGGGCCCGGTCGAATCGACCTTTGGAGGCAACGACCACTCGCTCGGTGAGGTCCCGCAGCACCGGGTTGGCCGGGCTGCGCCATGAGCCCCACGCGCACGACCCGCTCGCCCCTTCGCCCTTCTGCCACACGAGTTCGCCGCGCAGCAGCAGGCCGAGGTCGTGTTCGAGGATCCGGATGACGTCGGCGGACAGGCTGCGGTAGGGCTTGCGACCGAGATTGGCGACGTTCACCGCGATGCGGCCACCTGGCTCAAGTTTGCGGGCGCACTCGGCGAACACCTCGGTCAGCATCTGGAGGTATTCGAGGTACGAAGAGGGCACGCCGTCCCGCTCGAGCTCCTCCTCGTACTGTTTGCCGGCAAAGTATGGCGGCGAGGTGACGACGAGAGCCACGGAGCCGTCAGCCACGCTGTCCATGGACCGGGCGTCCCCACACACGAAGGGTTCGACCACCGGATGAGGGGGCAGCACCGTGTCGTCACTGGTCAATTCCGGCGAACGGAACCGGTCGTAGAACCCGCTGGCGTCGTGGCCTTCCCGACGGCCGACCCCGAAGTTCGAGGTCGAGGTCGTGGGTCGGCGGGCCATGGGGTCAGCGTACCGAGGACCTCTGACACCATCGAACATGCGCGCGATCGCCACCAACGACGCGCGTTCGAGGGTGTGCGTGAGGCGTGACCCGGTGGCGGGGTACGCCGAGTCGCTAACCGGGTGGCAGGCGGTCGGCGCGGGGGATAGGGAAGAAACGGTGGTGATGGGCGCCGGTGACCTCGTAGATGCCCACGCCCTGTCGCCCATCGTCGCTGGTGATACGCAACAGGTACTGCCCGCCACCGCGTTCGCCATAGGGTGCCGCCCGCTCTCCCTCGCCGGTCACGGTCACGCTTCGTCCGTTGGCGAATTCCATGGTGACCGTGCCCGCCAAGCCGACGGCGTCACTGCCGTCGCGTCCGTAGTCACACCGTGCCCCCGACGCATCGGTGAACCAGAGGTCATGGGTGAATCCGGTCAGCGGAACGGGGGTTCCGCCCCCGGCATCAAACGTCGGTGCCGCGCAGCCGTCGGTGTACACCGGCGCCCCGTTGGCGTACTCCCAATGCCACACACCGAGCATCTCGTCATCGAACTGGAGAGCAAGCCACATCCACATAGGGCATCGGGCGTGATCCCGAATCCCCCACGAATGATCCCTCTGGCCGACCCAGTGATCGATCACCTTGGTCTCACCGTTGCGGGTAAAGGTCCCGTTGAACGTCCCGGACTGGAACATGTGGCTCTGGTCCCACACGATCTCGTCGCGCCACCGCATGGTGCCGCGCCGCAGGGCATAGGGCTCGGTGCGGGCGGTGAAGGTGAGATCGAGGGTGTTGGTGACTGTCGGCGCGTCGCTCACCGTGACCCGGGCGCTCCGGTAGGGCTCGACGATCTCGATGCGCACTGGGCCGGCCTCGGGCCGGTGTGGGTCGCCATCCCAGTCCCGATAGTGGAGGGCGACCACGTGATTCCCGTCCTGTCGACCCATCTGGGTCGGCTTGAGGGCGATGTTGGTGATCAGGTTCTCTTGTTGGATGCGATCGAGGACCATGCGGTAGGTGCGGACGACCTCG
>JALRFT010000001.1 GCA_023261915.1 Acidimicrobiales bacterium
CCTTGCGAGGCAACGGCGACGGCTTGTTGCCGGCACCGACGAAGCCGGTCACGCCGGGAGTGTTGCGGATCACGTACCAGGAGTCGTCGTCGAGGGTGCAGCGGACCAGGAGGTAGCCCGGGAACATCTTCTTCTGCACCACGACCTTCTTGCCGCCACGGAACTCGACGACATCCTCCATCGGGATGACGACCTCGTAGATCCGGTCGTCCATCGCCATCGAGGAGATGCGGGCCTCGAGGTTCTGCTTGACCTTCTTCTCGTAGCCGGACTGGGTGTGCACGACGAACCAGCGACCCGGCCGGTCGTAGGGACTCTCCACCGGCTCAGCCGATTCAGCGAGCAGTTCATCCTCGTTGATGACCGGCAGGTCCGCAGCGTCGTTGGACACCACGGCCTCCTCGCCGGTCACCTCGTCGCTGCCGCTGTCGCCAGCGACGGCGGTCTGATCGTCATCGGTGAAGCTCATGACACCTCGAAGAGTTTGAGGACCAGGTTGGAAAACACCCAGTCCACGCCGAATACGAACGCAGTCACGATCACAAGGGTGACAAGGACCACGAGCGAATAGTTGATGGTTTCCGACCGCGTCGGCCAGGCCACCTTGCGAAGCTCACTGCGAACCTCTCGAAGGAACTGGCGAAATCCGGTGCGCTGCTCGGTCGGGGCTGTCTGGCGCGGCGCTCGACGGGTACGCGTGGGCGCGCCCTGTTCGTTGATCTCGCCCTGCTTTTGCAGGAGTCGCTTCTGTTCCCGATTCATTGCCATGTCGGCGTCCTTACGCACGTTGTAGAGCAGGGCAGGAGGGACTTGAACCCCCAACCGCCGGTTTTGGAGACCGGTGCTCTACCAGTTGAGCTACTGCCCTCTGCGGACCGCAAACCGGACCGAAGGGGCACGATAGCAAAGGTGTCCCTCTCCCCCACAGGCGAGATTGGCAGTCCCAGAGCTGACTGTCCGCCGGATCGGCTCGACAGCGGGAAATCGATCAGCTGGCGAGGCGGACACGGCGGCGGGACCGGGAGGCCAGCACGAGCACCCCTCCGGCCGCGGCCGCCGTCGCCGCAGCGGCGATCCCACCCACGTAGGCGGCCCGGCGGCCCCGCAGGACACTGACGATGGCCCCATGCTCCCCGGCCGACCCAACGGCCGAGAGAACGTCACCCAGCAGCCCCGGTGCCGGTTCAAGAATCTCGGTCCGCACCGCCCGCAAAGCCTTGAGCATGCGCCGGTACTGCACCATTTCGGCCTGACAACGCAGACACTGTTCAACGTGGGCCCGCTCATCGGCTCCGAGCAGCACCCGACCGGCCGCCACCTCGGGGAGGTCGGCAGTCACCTGATCACACCGCATGGGCGGCCTCCTCTCCCGGGAATGGGAACAGGTCATCACGCAGTTGGCGGCGGGCCCGGTGGAGTCGAACCTTGGCCGCCGATTCGGAGATCCCGAGTTCAGCGGCGATCACCTCGTGCGGCAGGTCATAGAGATCGCGAAGCACCACCACGGCCCGCAGCTTGGGAGGAAGCCGATCAACGGCGCCACTGACTCGTCGGCCAAGATCGGCCGCCTCGGCGCGGAGTTCCGGGCTGGCCATTGGGGTGTCGTCGGCGACGGGAGCGTCGTCGAATAGTTCGTCGTGGCGGTGACGTCGTCGGCGCCCGAGGTGGGTGGACGCACAGTTGGCGGTGATCCGATACATCCAGGTGCTGAAACGCGCCTCACCCCGGAATCGCCGAAGGCCCTTGTAGGCCCGGAGGTATGCCTCCTGCGTCACGTCCCGAGCGTCCTCCTCGTTTCCGACCAGCCGGAACGCAAGGGTGTACGTCTCGGCATAGGTCTGGCGAACCAGATCATTGAACGCCGATTGATCGCCCTCGCGGGCCGCGTCCACAAGCGCGGACAGGTCAACCGGTGTTGATGGTCGGACCTCGGACACGTCAGGGAGGTTACGCGACCCGCCCTTACAGCGGGTGAAAGCGCGAATTGACGCTGGTTAGCGGGTTTCCTTGTGCAGGGTGTGCCGCCGCTCCCAGCGGCAGTACTTCTTGAGCTCAATGCGCTCGCGGTCATTCACCTTGTTCTTCTGGGTGATGTAGTTGCGGCGCTTGCACTCGGTGCACTCCAGGGTCACCTGGATCCGCTTGTCACTCGACTTGGCCATGGTGGAATTCCTCGCCTCAGTTGATGATTTTGGTGACGCGGCCGGCACCCACCGTGCGACCACCCTCACGAATAGCGAAACGCAAACCCTCGTCCATAGCGATCGGAGC
>JALRFT010000037.1 GCA_023261915.1 Acidimicrobiales bacterium
CCTTGCGAGCTCCCGCAGTCTAGGGAACAGGGCGACCGAGGGCCAACAGAACGACGATCGTGCTCAGAGCAAGGCGGCGAGAGAACTCAGGGCAGCACCGATGCCATCCTGGGCCGAAGCCATGCCATGGCCCGCTGCGGCGTCCACCAGCCGGTCAGGGGTGCTCCGGCACGTCGGCGGAAGGCCGCCGACGGCAAGGGCGATCTCCCTTGTGGCCTCGGGGGAACCGGGGAGCGCGTCGTGGGCACCGGGGCCAGTGACGCTGACCGTGGTGTTTCGGGCGGTGGCCACTTGGGACCGGATTGAAGGCACGACCGGGTCCCCCCGGGCAGCCACCGACGTGAAGCGCACTCCGGACGGAAACGAGAGATCTGCGGTCAGCGGATCGGGAGAGGGGTTTCCGGGGGCCGTCTCCGCCAGTTGGTGCAGCGCTGGGGCGTCGGCGCTAACGGGAAGCCCGAGACCCCCACCAAGGTTCAGCACGGCCTGTCCGCCTGGTGTGGACGCAACCGCCGAGCCAGCGGTTGCAAGATCTGCACCGCCGTGGGGAGAACCCAGGGTCACCAGCGTCGCAAGTTCCGGTGGCAGCGTTCCCTGCGTCGCCGCACCCACGACTGCACGTCGAGCCACGACACCGCCCTGGGAGTGTCCGACAAGGTCAATGGGGACACCTGGCTCACTCCGGGCGATATCGGCCACGAGATCGCCGAGGTACTGCGAGGCAATGCTGAGATCACCAAGTGAGTCGGATGCCGTGTACGGACGAACCGACAACCCACTCAAGCGCTGCCCCTGCCGGGCGGATTCTCGATCGAGATCGGGAATGACGCCACCCCGGTAGGAGAAGCGAACAACATCACCCATCTCGTAGCCGAGTGCTGCGGCATCTACCCCGTCGATACCGGCCTCCTCCGATGATGATCCGTAGCCAGCCACCAGCAGGAGGATGCGTCGCTCTCTCCGCTCGGGTGTCGGATCGGAGGGTGGAGTGCACACCGACTGGGGACCGAGAGCTGCTGCGATGCCAGCAAGCGCCTCTCTCTGGTTGCCACCTGCCACGACCTGGCTGAGGTAGTGCAGGAGCGCTGGGTCCAAGCCGTTGAGGTCGGGGAGCAGCCCGACAGTTCCACCGGGTCCAAGTGATGCCCCATCAACGAGCAGTTGCCACAACACGGACCAAAACCCACCTTGATCGGGCCCGGCAATGACCATCGCCCCGTCGTCACCACCGGGGACGAGGCGGGCTACCGGCGCAGCGACGAGTTGCTGCGGATCGAGGTAGGTCCCATCGGGAGCACGAACCCCAAAGTGAAACCGACCCGCGCTCGTTCCCACGACTCCACCGAGGGGAACCTGCTCGCCCACGGTTACCGCAACGGAGGCGAGGTACGAATAGGAAGTGCGAAGACCGTCGGCATGCTCGAGCGTCACGTGCCAATCAGACGCAACCTGACCGGCGAAGATGACCTGCCCCGAAGCAGAGGCCAGCACCGGAGTATCGGGTCCGGTCTGGTAATCGATCCCTCGATTCCCGGCCTGCCAGACCTCAGCGGGTGGCCGAAACGGATCGACCACCTGACCCTCGACGGGTGGGCGGTACTCCTCAGCACCTGCGGTCATAGGCACGCTGACGATGGCCACCACAGCCACAACTGCTGCTACCGCACACCTGAGACGAGCCACCGCCTGCTCCCCACCGCAGCAGAGCGGGGGAAGTGAGCCGCTCCGGGCGGAGCAACGAGGACCCTACCGGGTGCGAAACGGACTCCCTTTGGTCGTCACTCAGGGTGGGCGGGAGGTTCGATTCAACCCCGGGGGTGCGTCTGGGAGACCACGTGTCGCAGCCGGTCCCGACTGACATGTGTGTAGACCTGCGTGGTCGTCAGATCCGCATGGCCCAGCAGTTCCTGCACCGTCCGAAGGTCGGCGCCATTGTCGAGCAAATGGGTGGCGAAGGTGTGCCGTAGCGCATGGGGGTGCGTCGGAGCTGCCGCGCGTCGATCCACGATCCGGCGAACGTCGCGAGGAGTGATTCGTCGCCCACGGCGATTCACGAAAACCGCTTCTCGCGGTGTCTCGTTGGTGATCATGAACTGACGCCCCTCCCCGATCCAGGCCGCCATGGCAACCAGCGCCGGTTCGCCCACGGGCACCCGTCGCTGCTTGTCCCCCTTGCCCGTGACGGTCACCATGCCCGCACGCTGGTCGAGGTCTCCGATGTTGAGTCCGCACAGTTCACCCACGCGGAGGCCAGCCCCGTACAGGAGCTCGAGTACGGCATCATCACGAAGACGGACGGCAGGCTCCTCCTCATCGCCAGCCGCTGGTGCCGTGAGCAACGTCTCGATGTCCGACGAGCTGAGCACACGCGGAAGCCTCCCCTCGCCCTTGGGTGCGCTGAGACCGATCGTTGGGTCAGCAGCCAAGACACCGGATCGACACAGCCACGCGAAATATCGCCGGATCGACGAAGCCTTGCGGGCGACGGTTCGGCGGGCGTAACCACGCTCAGCAAGGTGGGCCATCCATCGGCGGAGCACTCGCCGATCAACCGCGATCGGGCCTTCATGGCTGAGCGGATCGAACCAGCGAACGAAGCCCTCAACATCCGCGCGGTAGGCATTCACCGTGGCTGGCGCGGCGGAGGTCAGCGAGGAGACGAAGTCCTCAATCATCCAACTCTTCTCGCCCTCACCGGACGCTGCTCGGTCCACGTATGGGCCTGACGGGGCTACCTCGGACACGCCACAACGCTAGGGCTCCGGGGCGGCGGTTCGGCGCACCCGATCGGGTTGGTCACCGGGCAGTGGTCAGGGCTTCAGAGATTCCCGGGTGTACCGCACTACAGCGGTGATCTCCTCCGGGGTCAAGAGTTCTCCGAACGCCCGCATTGACGTTCCTGACACACCGTTCGTGACGAGTGCAATCTGATCGGCCTCGTTGGGGAAGCGCTCCAGCATTCGGCCTGCGAGCACAGGGGCGATGCCCCCACCGCCGTCAACACCGTGGCATGAGGCGCATCGTGCTTGGTAAACCTGCTGGCCCTGAGCGAGAACCGGGTCCGACGGCGTGGGAGGGCCACTCGATCCGCATGCGCCCCCGGCCACCAACAGCGTCGCCGTCGCAAGACCAATTCCGGCAATTCGGAACCATTGAGCGCTTCTCCGCCGATTGATCACACCTCAAGCGTACCCCGGGCAGACGTCAGCTCCGCCGGGAGGCGATACTTGGGCCATGGGCTTCAATCCCCACCGGGTCCACCGACGATCAGCTGCCGACTATGTCATGGTCGTCGGCGCATTAGTCGTCATTGCTGCGCTCATCGTGTGGGCTCTCATCGGCTGACGTGGGGACCCGATGGACGCTGACGATGAATTGGTCGAGGTGCGAGCCATCCAGCCCTACGCCGCGGTGAAGACGTACCTGTGCCCGGGATGCAACCGAGACATCCCAGTGGGTACGGGGCACCTGGTCGTCGTCCCCCGCACCGACCCCGACGCCCGTCGCCACTGGCACCGTGGGTGCTGGCAGGCTCGCCACCGTCGACGCCCCCGCTCCACCGGTTGAGCGTCACAGCGTCCTTCTAGACTCAGCGGTGATGGAACTCCTCTTCGTGCGCCACGCCCAGCCCGCGTGGGCCCCCGACGGTCGCAGCGTCGACAACCCGGACCTCACCGAACTCGGTCAGCGTCAAGCCCACCATCTCGCCAACGTGTTGGAGCGACTCGAGATCGATCATCTGCTCGTCTCCCCTCTTCGTCGTGCCGAGCAGACCGCAGCGCCGCTCGTGGAACGGACCGGCATCAAGCCGGTGGTGTTCGAATGGTTGGCGGAGATCACAGCTCCTCGTTTCGAGGGCACGCCGGTTGAGCAGGTCGAGCGGGTGTTCTCCGAGAGCAAAGGCCGGCCAATCGCTGAGCAGTGGGAGGGCATCCCCGGTGGTGAGTCGTTCACCGACTTTCACAAACGCGTCACCACTGGACTTGAGCAACTCCTAGCGACCCACGGGGCGACGCCCTCGGGAGCCGATGAGGGTCTGTGGCACCTCGACCAGGGAGGGGAACGGATCGTGATTGTCGCCCACGCTGGAACCAACTCGGTCGCACTCGGCCACCTCCTCGGCATCAGCCCGGTTCCATGGGAGTGGGAACGTTTCGTGAGCTATCACGCCTCGGTCACCACCATCGAACCGCTGCCGATGAGCGGAGCCCAAGCCTTCAGCCTCCACCGCTTCGCCGACGTTGGCCACCTGCCCGAAGACATTCGCACCCGGTAACGACCGGTCATGAATCCACCCATGAGTAGAGAGAAGGCATCGTGACCTCTGAGGCGTTCACCGTCACTGTCGCCATGTTGGAAGCCACCGGACTCTCAGGAGAGGCCACCGTGGAGGAGCGGCGGGCCTCGATTGATTCACTCGAGCAACTCCTGCCAATGGCCGCAGGATCCAGTATCGAGCACATCGATGCCGACGGCGTTCCGGCAGCGTGGGTCGGTTGCCGCCCCCCCGATCCTGATGCGCCGGCCGTCCTGTGGCTCCATGGTGGTGGCTACAACATTGGAGGGATTGGCTCCCACCGGGCTGCTGCCTCCCACCTCGCGGCCACTGCCGACCTTCCTGTTCTCCTGATCGACTACCGCCTCGCCCCCGAACATCCCTTCCCCGCAGCAATCGACGATGCCGTAACGGCGTGGGGATGGCTCGTCGCCCAGGGTTTTGACCCCTCGTCACTGGGGCTCGCCGGTGACTCGGCCGGCGGCGGTCTGGCCCTCGCCCTTGCCCTGCGTCTGCGCCAGGAGCAGCGACCGCTGCCCGCTGCGATCGCCGTGCTGTGTCCGTGGGTGGACCTCACCGGGGACCACCCCGTCCCCGAAGCACGACGGGACGCCGATGTGGTCCTCAAGCCCGAACTCCTGCTCGAATGGGCGAAGGCCTACGCCGGAGGTACCGATCTCGATCACCCGTTGATCTCGCCGCTGTTCGCCGAGCTGTCGGGCTTGCCGCCGCTGCGTGTGGAAGGAGCCGGTCGCGACGTGCTCCTCGACGATGCACGGCGCCTCGTCGAGCGAGCCACGAACGCTCAGGTCAATGCCGAACTGATCGAGGCGCCTGAGATGATCCACGCCTGGCACCTATTCGCCGGTCTGTTTCCTGAGGCAGCCGAGTCACTCGATGGCACCGGGATGTGGCTCCGCACCCATCTGGGTGCATGACCGCCACCCTCCGATGACCAAGTAGTCAGGGAATCTCCTCACGCGGGAGTTCCTCGACGTTGACATCCTTGAAGGTCACCACTCGCACCGATGCGACGAAGCGGTTGGTTCGGTACATGTCCCACACCCACGCGTCGTGCAGATCAAGCTCGATCCAGGAGCGACCATCCGCCCCTACGGTTCGCTGCTCAACCCGGTTGGCGAGATAGAAGCGTCGCTCGGTCTCGACGACGTAGCGGAACATAGGAGCCACATCGCGGTACTCGCGGTACAGGACCAACTCGGACTCTGCCTCGTAGTCCTCAAGGTCCTCGGTGCTCATCGCACCCTCCACAACGATCGTCGCCCGACGGGGCGACGGGAGACGGGGATCAGTCCCGCTTCTCCTTGATCTTGGCGGCCTTCCCGATGCGATCACGCAGGTAGTAGAGCTTGGCTCGCCGCACATCACCACGGGTGATTCGCTCGACCTTGGCAAGGATGGGCGAGTGAACCGGGAAGGTGCGCTCCACACCGACGCCGAAGGAAACCTTGCGCACCGTGAACGTCTCGGCGATGCCCGAACCCTGCCGGCGGATCACGACGCCTTGGAACACCTGCACACGCTCGCGGGTGCCTTCCACGACTCGCACGTGCACCTTGAGCGTGTCGCCCGGACCGAAGTCAGGGATGTCATCTCGGAGGTGTCGGTTGTCAACCAGGTCGGTCGGCTTCATGGCTGGAAAACTCCATCGATTTCGTCAGGACCCGGAGGCCCTCACGGCAGGGCGATCGCAATGTCTTGTCACCCTACGCCCCCACCCGTCCCGGCCACAAAGTCGGAGGCGGAGCCCGCCAGAGCCCATACTCACCGACGGTCAGAGACCCTCAGGGGGGAACTCGGCCATCAGGACCTTCTCCTCCTCACTGAACCCACCTCGCTCAGCAACAAGGTCGGGGCGACAGGCTGCGGTCCGATGGAGAGCTTGGGCACGACGCCACCGGGTGACGCGGCCGTGATCGCCGCTGCGAAGCACCTCGGGCACCTCCCACCCCCGAAAGTCAGCCGGTCGGGTGTACTGCGGGTACTCAAGGAGGCCCGCTTCCCCCGTGTCCCCGGCACTGAAGGACTCGTCACTGGTGGACTCCTCATTCCCGAGAACTCCAGGAACGAGGCGACCCACGGCCTCGATGATCGCAAGTGCTGCGACCTCCCCGCCGGCGAGCACGTAGTCCCCTACGGAGATCTCATCGTCACAGAGGTGCTGGCGGACCCGATGATCGACCCCTTCGTAGCGGCCACAGATGAGGGTGAACCCGTCGCCCAGAGCCAGATCCGCCGCCATGGTTTGGTCAAACCGCTTCCCGGCCGGTCCGAGCAGCAAAATCGGACGCGGCGGATTTTCCCGTTCCACCGTGGCAAAGATCGGATCGGCGGCCATGACCATGCCGGCTCCACCGCCGAATGGTGCGTCATCCACCGTTCGGTGAACATCCGCTGTGGCATCACGGGGATCATGCAGCCTGATGTCGAGCAGCCCGGCGGACCGACCACGACCGATGACTCCGACCTCGACGACGCTGTCGAGCACCTGGGGGAAGATCGAGATGACGTCGATGCGCATCATTCATCACCGAAGAGCCCATCTGGCCCTCGGTAGACCAGCCGAGACGGCTGCGTGCCGCTCCCGGGCCGAGCGTCAGAGGCCCACTCGACGAACCGGAGGGGAATCAGAGCACCTGAATCGAGTTGGAGGATGTCCGATGCCGGGTTGGCGACAACCTCGGTAACCACTCCCCGCTCGACACCGTCGGGTTCGGTGACGACCGAGCCGATGAGATCGTGAACCCAGTAGCTGTCCGGGTCGTCGGCAATGGCGGGAGCAAGGAGCACACTTCCTGCGAGTGACTCGGCTCCGTGACGGGTGGACACGTCGGAAAAGGTGACAAGCCATCGATCCTGATGGACGCGGGAGGCCACGACTGAGAGAGAGCGTTCGCCGGCGTCGGTGACCGCCAGCAACGTCGAGCCGGGAACCAGCCGATCAGGGTTGTTGGTCACGAGACGGACCAGGACGTCACCGCCGAGACCGTGGGGTCTGTCGATCCGTCCGACTTCGAGCAGATCGGGAGGCGACAAGTGAATCAGTCGACGAATTCCACGTCGACGTCGAGTTCGTCGCGCACCGCAGCGGCACGCACGACGGTGCGGATGGCATTCGCAACCCGACCCCGCTTGCCGATCACACGCCCCATGTCCCCGGGGGACACACTCACGTCGAGACGGGTGCGACTCCCTGAGTCATCCACGCTGACCTCAACGCCTTCAGGGTCAGAGACAATGGACTCGACGAGATAGGCGAGGACGTCACGAGCATGCGCACCGGCAATGGTGTTGCCCTCATCGGTCTCGTTGGTGTCGTCCACGGTGTCGTTGCTCACTTGGCCCGAGTGGCGGTGAACTCGTCCCACGCCCCGGAGATGGAGAGGAGCTTGCGGACAGACTCAGTGGGCTGGGCGCCCTTGCGCAGCCATGCCACAGCCTTGTCGTTGTCGATCGTGATCGAGGACGGCTCCCGGCGGGGATCGTAGTGACCCACGATCTCAAGGAAGCGGCCGTCACGCGGCGAACGGGCATCGGCGGCAACCACACGGTAGGTGGGCTGCTTCTTTTTGCCCATGCGCATCAGACGAAGCTTGACCACTGAGATTCCTCTTCTCGTTCTTTCGATGTGTCGACGGCGGCGGTGCTCACACCACAGCGGCCTTCCATGGTGCTCCGCCGGGACCCCTCAGGGCAAGCCCGGGAGCGTCAGGTCATCCGCGGGTGGCACTTTCCCGCCCCCGGAGCGCTGTGAACCGACTCGGCCCATCTGGGCCTCCAACTCGGCGGCGAGGTCGGGCATGGGGGCTGACGGACCCCCTCGGACCGTTACTCGGCCGCCGCCCGGACCCTTGCGCTTCTTGCCTTTGCGGGCCTTACCCAGGGCCTTCTTCGATCCGGCCCCACCCATCTTCTTCATCATCCGCTGCATCTCGGTGAACTGCTTCACCAGCATCGAGATGTCATTTGGGGTGGTTCCTGAACCCGCCGCAATGCGTGCCCGGCGGGAGCCGTCGATGACCCCTGGCTCGACACGCTCGGCGGGTGTCATCGATCGGATCATGGCTTCAACCTTGCCGATCTGACGGTCGTCGATCTCGGCGTTGCGGACCTCTTTGGGCACACCGGGCAACATGCCCATGATCCCCGACAGAGGTCCCATCTTCTTGATCTGTTGGAGCTGGTGGAGGAAGTCCTCGAGGGTGAACCGGCCCTCCATGAGACGAGCGGCGGCCTCCTCGGCCTCTTCCGCCTCGTAGACCTGCTCGGCCTTCTCGATGAGGCTGAGCACGTCCCCCATCCCGAGGATGCGGCCGGCGAGACGGTCGGGATGGAACAGATCGAAGTCCTCGAGTTTCTCACCCGTGGAGGCAAACGCAATGGGTCGCCCCACCACCTCTCGCACCGACAGGGCGGCACCACCACGAGCGTCGCCATCGAGTTTGGTCAGGACGACGCCATCAAGTTCGAGCGTGGCATGGAACGCTTCGGCCGTGGCCACCGCGTCCTGCCCCGTCATGGCGTCAATGACCAGCAGGGTGTAGTCAGGACTCACCACCTCACTGATGCGACGAACCTCATCCATCAACTCGCTGTCAATGGACAGGCGGCCGGCAGTGTCGACGAGCAGAACATCACGTCCGGTGCGTTGGGCATGTTCAAGACCAGCGGCGGCAACTGCCACCGGGTCACTCGGTTCACTGAACACCGGGACATCAATCTGCGCGCCGAGTGTCTGCAGCTGCGCCACTGCTGCGGGCCGCTGGAGGTCGGCGCCCACCATCAACGGGTTGCGACCCTGTGCCTTGAACCACTTGGCCAACTTGGCTGTGTTGGTGGTCTTGCCTGAGCCCTGGAGACCCGCCATGAGGATCACCGTGGGGGGCTTGGACGCGTAGGAAAGCTTGAAGGTCTCACCACCAAGAATGGCAATGAGTTCGCCGTGAACGATCTTGATGACCTGCTGGGCCGGGTTCAGGGCCCTCGACACCTCTTCCCCCACCGCCTGGGTGCGGACCCGTTCGACGAAGGTCTTGACCACCGGCAGCGCGACATCGGCTTCGAGGAGAGCCACGCGGATTTCTCGCAGCACCTCGTCGACGTCGGACTCGCTCAACTTCCCCCGACCGCGCAAGCGGGAGAAGATCGTCTCGAATCGGTCGGAGAGGGTCTCGAACATGGAGTCGGAAGCCTACCGCTGACGCGCTCGTCCGAGGTCAGCCACCGGTGTCGACGTCAGTGGGCCTCGGGACCGGATCCGGCATCCTCGACCGCCACGCCATGCACCTCAGGTGCAGGGCCACCCGAATTCCGACCACGGCCGGACAGCAGCTGACGCAGACGGTGACGAAGCTGACGCCCGGAAGTGGGCGCAATGAGCAGACCCGTTGCCACCCCAAGGATGAGACACACCGTGCCGACGACACCAAGTCGACGGGACACCGCAGCGCCGACTCGAACCGGCAACCCACCGACGCCCACTCCCGTCCGAAAAGCAAGGGAGATCATGGACCCAATGAGACGAACCGGTGAGAGGACGAGGCGCCAGACACCACGCCGGGTGCCCGGGTGCTCGGTGAGCGCCAGTCCGGTCACCTTTTGGAGCGCCTCGGACACAACCGGGGATTCAGCAGTCATCGTCATGAGAACAGGGCCTCCACAAATTCGTCGGCATCAAACGGCACCAGATCGTCGGCTCCCTCACCGAGCCCCACGAGTTTGACCGGGATGCCAAGTTGGGTCTGGATGGCGAGCACGATGCCGCCCTTGGCCGAGCCATCAAGTTTGGTCAACACCACACCGCTGAGATCGACGGCGTCAGTGAACTGCTGCGCCTGAACGAGGCCGTTCTGACCCGTGGTGGCATCAAGCACCAACAGGACTTCGGTGACCGTTCCGGCGCCTCGCTCGGCGACCCGGCGCACCTTGCCCAACTCCTCCATCAGGTTCGACTTGGTGTGCAACCGTCCGGCCGTGTCAGCGATGACAAGATCACACCCCCGTGCCGCGGCGGCCTCGATGGCGTCGAAGACGACAGCCGACGGGTCGCCACCGTCGGCGCCCCGCACCATGCTTGCGCCCGTCCGCTCCGCCCACATGCCGAGCTGCTCGGCCGCCGCCGCCCGGAACGTGTCCCCCGCTGCAAGCATCACGGTGCGTCCCTCGATCTTGGCTCGATGGGCGAGCTTGCCCGCCGTGGTGGTCTTGCCGACACCGTTCACCCCGACGAGCAACCAGACCGTGGGGGGAGTGTCCCCCGAGTGCAATGACGTGTCGAAGCCCCCCAGCCGGACACGCATCTCTTCTTTGAGAACGTCGAGCAGTTCATCGCCCTCGGTGAGTCGACGCTCGGCAACGGTGGAGCGCACCGATGCCAGGAGATCCTCGGTGGCGTCGACACCAACGTCGGCTCCCAGGAGCGCGTACTCGAGCTCTTCCCACACCGACTCGTCGATCCGGGAGCCCCGCAGGGCACCAATGGCGTCACCGAAACGGCTTCGGGCCCGCTCGAGGCGTTCCCTGAACCGGGGCCGGGTCGGTGCCTCGGCAACTTCGACCGATTCGGTCGCCGGAACGGCCTCTGCCGCCAACTCCTCGACGACGACCGCAGAACCCCCGTCAGGCGGGGCCACCTCACGCTCGGCGGGCTCGAGCTCAACCGTTCCAGCGCGACGGGTGGCGACGGACCTGACCAGCAGGACCCCGGCAACGAGCACCACGAGTACGGCGAGGACGACGAGCACGATCTCCATCGACCGAACCCTACCGGGCACCCGACGACGCCCACGACGCCAGCCCGTTGGTCAGCGAAGGTGCCGCGTCGCATTCTGCTTCTGCGGCACCTAACTTGGGGAGGTCCACTCGGGCCCGGCGCTCGCCGTACCGACCGGTAGCCGATGCCCCCCCTGGCAGCAGGAGTACCCATGACCGATCTCACCACCACACCGCCGGACCGGTCGCCGTCCGAACTCGTTGAGCGAGCGCTGTTCGAGGTCAAGAAGGTCATCGTCGGTCAGGACCGGGCCATCGAGAGGATGCTGGTGTGTCTCCTCGCCCGGGGACACTGCTTGCTCGAAGGGGTTCCCGGTCTGGCCAAGACGCTGGCCGTGGAGACACTGGCCCAAGTCGTCGGCGGGTCCTTTGCCCGCATCCAGTTCACCCCCGATCTCCTTCCCGCCGACATCACCGGCACGCGCATCTTCCGCGCGTCGTCGGAGAGTTTCGATGTGGAACTCGGACCGGTGTTCGTCAACTTCCTTCTCGCCGACGAGGTGAATCGGGCCCCCGCCAAGGTCCAGTCGGCCCTTCTCGAAGTCATGGCCGAACACCAGGTCACCATCGGGGGCACGACCCACCACGTTCCCGAGCCGTTCCTCGTACTCGCCACCCAGAACCCCATTGAGAGCGAGGGTGTCTACCCGCTGCCCGAGGCTCAGCGGGACCGGTTCATGATGAAGGTCCACCTCGGCTACCCCGACCCGGCCGAGGAACGCGAGATCGTGCACCGCATGGGTGTCCACCCCCCCACCGCCACCGAGGTCCTCACCCTCGCCGACCTGCAGTCACTCCAGGCCGCAGCCGACGAGGTGTACGTCGACCACGGCGTTGTCGACTACGCCGTCTCACTCGTGCTGGCCACCCGAGAGCCTGCCAACTTCGGACTGCCCGAACTCGACGAACTCATCAGCTTCGGCGCCAGCCCCCGGGCAAGTCTGGCGCTGGTGGCCGGCGCCCGGGCGCTCGCTCTCCTGCGGGGTCGGTCTTACGCCCTGCCCCAAGACGTCTTCGATGTCGCCCCCGAGGTCCTGCGACACCGACTCGTCCTCTCCTATGAGGCCCTGGCTCAGGGCCGAGACGTCGAACAGGTCCTCATCCGCCTACTCAGCACCGTTCCCGCTCCCCGGGTGACACCGACCCAGGATCCGGCCACGACCGGAGCCGCTGCGAGCGTCCCCGAACCCATCGCCGCTCCCGGTTGGGACACCCCGGGTGGCCCATGACCCCGACGAACCCGGTCACCGATGACCTGCGAAACCCGCCCTCCATTGCCTCCATGGCACCGGGTGAGATCATCCGACGGCTCGAACTGAGCATCACCCGTCGGCTTGATGGCCTCCTTCAAGGCGACTACCGGGGACTCGTGCCGGGACATGGGAGTGAGCCGGGCGAGACCCGTCGCTATCAACCCGGCGACGACGTACGCCGGATCGACTGGAACGTGACCGCCCGGACCATCGAGCCCCACGTGCGCGAATCCGTCGCCGACCGGGAACTTGAGACCTGGGTGGTCGTCGACACGTCGGCATCGATGGCATTCGGCACGGCGAGGTGCGAGAAGCGCGACCTGGCACTGGCGGCGTGTGGTGCCGTTGGGCATCTCACGTCCCGCGGTGGCAACCGGATCGGCGCCGTAATCGTGGGCGGCGGCGACGGCGGTCCACTCCCGTCGGGTGCGACAGTGATTCCGGCCCGTGCCGGTCGGGTCCATCTGCAGGCACTGCTGTTGCGGACCCTTGCCTCGCTCGCGGCAACCTCTATTGACACCGATGCCGGACCGTCAGCCAACGGCAGTCTCTTCGGAGCCCTCGAACGCGCCCAGCGGGCAGCTCGTCGACGGGGACTGATCGTGGTGATCTCCGACTTCCTCGACGCCGGCCCGTGGGACAAACCGATGCGTGCCCTCGCCAGCCGAAGTGAGGTCCTTGCCGTCGAGATCATCGATCCCCGTGAGCTCGCCCTCCCCGACGTCGGCATGGTCCACCTCGTGGACCCCGAGACCGGTGGGGCAATGGAGGTCAACACCAGCGACGACCGACTGCGCCAGCGTTTCGCCGCTGCCGCCGCCACCCAGCGGGACGCCATTGCCCGGCGGATCCGGGCCGCAGGAGCCGACCACCTCGTGTTGCGGACCGACAGTGACTGGCTCGTCGACCTCGCTCGATTCGTGGCGTGGCGCCGACAACGCATCGACGCCTTGAGCAGGGTCCGCCCGTGAGCATCACCGAGCCCCTCCGCCTCATCGGCCTCGTGCTGGTGCTCGCCGGCATTGGTACCTACCTCGTGCTGCAGGGTCGGCGACGTCGGTACACGCTGCGGTTCACCAACGTGGATCTGTTGTCGACCGTGGCTCCTCGGCGACCCGGCTGGCGTCGACACCTCCCCGCCGGCTTGTTCCTCGTCGCCCTCGCCCTGCTGGTTGTGGCGTGGGCCGGCCCGACGGCCCCAGTGACCGTTCCAGTGGAGCGGGCCACGGTGGTGCTCGCCATCGACGTGTCACTGTCGATGCAAGCCACCGACGTGGACCCCAACCGACTGGCCGCCGCCCGCTCCGCCGCGCTCGACTTCCTCGCCGTTGCGCCTCCGGAGTTGAATGTCGGCCTCGTCACCTTCAGTGGGGTCGCCACCATTGCCGTGCCCCCAACGACGGACCGGGACCTTGTCGCTGACGCCATTGAGCGCATGCAACTCGCCGAGCGGACGGCCACCGGGGAGGCGATCTTCGCCAGCCTCGACGCCATCTCTTTGGTGCCGCCCGATCCGGACGGCACCAAAGTGCCTGCCGCCATCGTGCTCATGTCCGACGGTGCCACCACCGCCGGGCGACCCAACGACGAGGCGGTCGCCGCCGCCGTCGAAGCCCAGGTGCCGGTAACCACCATTGCGTTTGGCACCGACGAGGGGACCATCACTGTTCCCGGCGATCCCACGCCGGTGGCCGTGCCGGTGGATCGGGCGGCGCTTGAGGCCATTGCCGAGGAGACGGGCGGTTCCTACTTCTCGGCCGTGACCGCCGGAGAGCTCGAGGACATCTACGTGAATCTCGGCTCCTCGATGGGCTACACGACCGAGGAGCAAGAGGTGACCGGATGGTTCGTCGGCAGCGCCCTCATCGTGCTCATCACGACGGGGACCCTGTCGCTGGTGTGGTTCTCCCGACTGCCCTGAAGCTGGTCAGTTCCCCACGTCGGCGCGTGATCGCTCGCTGACCACCTTCGACGAGCCACCCGGCTGCATGGTGACCCCGTAGAGACAGTCGGCTGCTTCCATGGTCCGCTTCTGGTGGCTGACGATGATGAACTGGGCCTCGTTGCGGAACTCGGCAATGAGACCCAAGAAGCGATGCAAGTTCACGTCGTCAAGAGCCGCCTCGACCTCGTCCATCACGTAGAAGGGGGAGGGACGGCTGCGGAACACGGAGAACAGGAAAGCCAGAGCCGCAAGGCTTCGCTCTCCGCCGGAGAGCAGCGACAACTTCTTCACGTTCTTGCCCGATGGCTTGGCCTCCACCTCGATACCGGTGGCGAGCAGATCGTCGGGGGCCGTCAGACGGAGGCGCCCTTGGCCGCCGGGGAACAAAGCGGCGAACAGTCGCTCGAAGTTCTGGGACACGTCGGCGAAGGCGGCGGCAAAGACGTTGACGATCTCCTCATCGATAGCCCGGATCACCTTGTTCAGCTCTCGCCGGGTCTCCTTGACGTCATCGAGTTGACCCTGGAGGAAGTCGTGCCGCTCGGTGAGCGCCTCGAACTCCTCGAGGGCCAGTGGATTGATGGGTCCCATGATCCGCAGGTCTCGTTCAAGTTCCCGAACCCGGGCCGACGCGGTGACCCCCTCTGGCAGTTCGGGAGCCTCAGCAGCGATAGCGGCCTCGGGCTCGCAGTCGAGATCTCGCCGCAATGCCTCGGTGGCGGCCTCGATGCGCAAGCGGACCTCGGCCACCTCGACCTCGACACGCTGGAGGCGCTCACGCACGGCCGCCAGCTCACGCTCCGCCCCGGCCCGCTGCTTGCGCAACCCGTCGAGCTCAGACGCCACGGCACGTGCCGCCTCAGACTGCTTGCGGCGTCGCTCCCGCAGCTCGGCGAGACGCTCACCGGCGACCTCGTTGGCCCGGGTCACCACAACGGTGAGCCGGTCGAGTGCGACGGCATGACGGTCAAGCTGTTCACGACGCTGCCGAGCCGCATCCCGCTCCGCCGCACTGCGCTCGAGTCGTTCCTCAACCTCGGCGAGACGCTGGGTGAGGAACTGCCGGCGGTCGGCGACCGATACCGAGCGCATCTCCATGTCAGTCCGCAACGCCCCCACCTCAGCCGCCTTCGACTCGAGCTGCTCGCGCGCAGCGGCCATCGACCGCGAACGCTCGGCCAGATCTGATTCCTCCGCCTCGAACTCGGGCAGTTGCACCTCGAGTTCAACGACCCGCTGGTGGTCACGCTCGGTGCGCTCGGCCAGCTCGGCCAGATGGGCCGCGAGACCCTCCCGTTCAGCGACTGCATCGCGTCGTTCCGCTTCGACTCGCTGGAGACCCTCCGCCGCCGCCGTCATCCGACCGTCGTTGCTGTCGAGCTGGCGGGAGAGCTCCAGCTCGCCGGCACGGGCGGTCTCCAGACTGGTGCGCGCCGCGGCCAGAGAGGCCTCCGCCGCACTGACTGCGGTCTCGGCCCGTTCGGCCTTCAACTTCGCTTCGTCAAGCGCAGCAGTGGTTGCCCCTGACCCCGCAGCGCCGAGCCGCCAGCCGGTGGCAGCGAAGCGATCCCCGTCACGAGTGACGATGACCGAGGTCGGGGAGATGAGACTCGCCTCGATGGCGGCCTCGGCATCGTCGAGGACTCCCACTCCGGCGAGGAGTGCGTCGAGGAGGGGATCCACACCCGCTCGGAGCCCCCGCACATGGGGGCGGAGTGGCTCTCCTTGGACGGGGACAGAGCGGGGATCCGATGATGTCGGTCCGGCGATCACCGCCCCACGCAGCGAGGCCTGCCGCAACGCAGCGACGGCACGGCGCCCGCTGTCGGGGCTGTCGACGACCACCGCTGACAAGGCGTCACCGCACGCGGCTTCAAACGCCCGCTCCCAACCAGAGTCGACGGCAACGAGGTCCACGAGCGCCCCGAGCACCCCGTCGACACCGGTGAGATGCTCCGCCCCGGCGGCGGCACGGGCATCATCGAGCGCCAGGGCCAGTGCCTCCGAGCGCGCCGTCCACGCGTGACGCTCTTCCTGGGCGGACCGCAGTTCGGCCTCGGCGACCACGAACTGGCCCTCAGCCGCCGCCCGGGCCGACTCGGCCGATTCGAGAGATCCGACCAGTGGCACCTCGGCGGCCTCGGCGTCGGCGATCTCCCCCCGAAGTCGGTCCGCTTCGCCACCGAGCCGTTCAGCCTTCTCCTCAAGCACGGCAAATCGGGCGGCCACTCGTTCGAGCTCAGCCTGGCTGCGCTGCTGGCTGCTGTGGCGGGCAGCGAGCTCTCCCCGCACCTCGGCTGCCTTGCCACTGGGGGCCGGCACGCCGTCGGCCCACGCCTCTTCGTAAGCCGCCCGGGCCGACACCAGTTCCTCCTCGAGGGCGGCGAGACGCTCGGCGTCGGGAACCAAGGCGGCTGCTTCGGTCTCGGCCTCGGCCAACTCGGAGGTGAGCCGGGCCGCGTCAGCCTCAAGGGAGGCCACTACGCCGCGGTCCATCGACGACGAACGATCGCGATCCACACCTCGACGCTGTTCGACGAGCAAGGCGATCTGGCCTCGGGACCGTTCGAAGAGTGACTCAAACGCAGCGAGGTCGTCACCAAGGTCATCACCCCCCATGGCGGTGAGCTTCGCCTCGGTGGTCAGCACCTCGGTATCAAGTGACGACAACTGCGACAGTCGTTCCGACTCGTCGCTGCCGAGTGTGGCCTTCGAGGCCGTCAGCGCCTCGAGGCGTTGACGAAGGCTGCCCAGTTCGCGTCCGGCGAGGTGAATCCGAAGTGCGGTGAGTTCGGCCACCACCGCACCATGGCGACGGGCGGCATCCGCCTGACGCTCGAGGGGGCGTAGTTGGCGTCGAACCTCCCGCAGCAGGTCCTGGAGCCGGGTGAGGCTGGCTTCGGTGGCGAGCAGTCGACGCTCGGAGCGTTCCTTGCGCTTGCGGTAGGTGAGGATCCCGGCCGCTTCCTCGATGATGAGTCGGCGATCCTCGGGACGGGCATTGAGCACCGCATCGATCTGTCCTTGGGACACGATGACGTGCTGTTGACGGCCAACCCCTGAGGCGCTGAGAAGATCCTGGACGTCGAGGAGCCGGCAAGGAACGTCGTTGATGGCGTACTCGCTGTCACCGGAGCGGAACAGGGTCCGGGTGACGGTGACCTCGCTGAACTCGACGGGGAGCAGGCCCGAAGAGTTGTCGAGGGTCAGCGACACCTGCGCCCGGCCGAGGGCGGAACGCTTGTCCGTTCCCCCAAAGATGACGTCGTCCATCCGCTGACTGCGCATGGCACTGGGGGCCTGGGCACCCAAAGCCCACGCGATGGCGTCCACGATGTTCGACTTGCCGGAACCATTGGGTCCGACGACGACGGTGACTCCGGGCTGGAGGTCCAGCACCGTTGCGTCGGCGAAGGACTTGAATCCCTTCAGCGCCAATTGCTTCAGGTACACGCCCTGCTCCGCCTGTCCACCCCGCTGAACCCTTCCCGCCTCTCGGCACGACGTTGGCGTCGGGGACACTCATCCCCGACGGCTCGGAGGGAACCGTACCGGGCCGGAGACCACCCCGTGAGCACCCACGACCGACGACGGCCGTCGGCCCCGATCACATCTGGCAATCGGGACAGTAAAAAGTGGAGCGCTGGGAGAATCGGGCCTTGGTCACCGTCCCGCGACAACGCCGGCATGGCTGGCGGTCTCGCGCATAAACCTGGTGGAACTGGCTGTACTCGCCGGGCTTGCCGGCGAGGTCGACGAACTGCTCGTCGTCGAGGGTGCTCCCGCCATGCTTCACTGCGTCGTGGAGAATCTCCACCACTGAGCGGTAGAGACGGCGGATTTCCATGGTGGTGAGTGAACGGGTGGAACGGTCATACATGAGCCCGGCCTCGTGCAGGATCTCGTCGCTATAGATGTTGCCAATGCCGGCCATGACGGTCTGATCCATCAAGAAAGTCTTTAGTTTCGTGTCCTTGGACATGAGTAACTGGGCGAACGCCCGCCACGAGATCGGCTCATCGAGCGGATCGAAGCCGAGGGCACCAATCTCGGGAGCATCCTCCTCGATGGTCTCAGGATTGGTGACGAACCATTCGCCAAACGTGCGGGGATCAATGAACCGCAGTTGGCCACCCTGGGTGAACGTGACGATCACATGGGTGTGCTTGGCCTTCTCGTCCTTCACGGCCGCCTTGCGCAACTGGCCACTCATCCGGAGGTGGATGTAGACGATGTCACCGGTGTCGAGGGTGAGGGCGAGATACTTCCCCTGTCGTCGAACTCCGGTGATCTTGGCGTCGGTGAGCCGAGTGATGAACTGCTTCTTGGGCTGACGGCGGACGGTGCGAGTACCGCTGACGTCAACCGTCTTGATCTTCCTGCCGACGACCTCGCGTTCAAGCTGTCGACGAACCGTCTCAACCTCGGGTAGCTCAGGCATCCTGCCGCTCTCCCCCTCCGACGCGCTCGTCCTCTGACGCTGCCAACCGGGCAAGAGCGTCGGCTGCCGCCGCCTGCTCGGCTTCTTTCTTTGACCGCCCTGTGCCAGCCCCCCATTGCTCGCCGGCTAACAGAACCGTAGCGGTGAATACCTTGGCGTGGTCGGGACCCTCCTCGCTCAGGCGGTATTGCGGGGTACCGTCCACCACATGGGCGGCCTGCTCCTGCAGGCGGGTCTTGAAGTCACTCCCCCCGGGTCCGGCCGCCGCAAGCGTCAGCCGATGGGAAACCAGGGCCATGACACACGCATCCGCCGCCTCGAGCCCGCCGTCGAGCCAGACGGCTCCAATGACAGCCTCAAGGGCGTCAGCGAGGATCGAATGCTTGTCCCGGCCACCGCTGCGCTCCTCCCCCCGACCCAACGACAGGCCTGCACCAAGGCCGATCTCGGCGGCTATCTCGCCGAGCGCTACTGCCGAGACAACCTGGGCCCGGGCCTTGGCCATCTGCCCCTCGGCGAGGTCGGGATTGGTTCGGTAGAGATGATCGGTGACGACCAACCCGAGAACGGCATCGCCGAGAAACTCGAGCCGCTCATTGGATGCCGACCCCGGATGCTCCGCGCACCACGACCGATGCGTCAGCGCCAACCTGAGCAGCCCCAGATCAGTGAAGTCGTACCCGATGCGATGGGCGAGATCGGCGAGAACCTCGGGTGATGGCTCCTCGGACACGTTCGCTGCCGGGACGTTCTGACCCATTGACGCACCGGCGCCGTTCGATACGACAGGCTCGGGCGGGATGGCGGTGGACGCGATGAGGCGGTCCTCAGGCCACCCGCGCCACGACGTAGTCAACGGCGTCGCGCACGGTCTTCATGTCTTCGAGATCCTCGTCCTCAATGCGGAAACCCGCCGCCCGCTCGGACAGTTCCTCTTCGAGCGCTTCGACGAGCTCGATGAGGGCGAGGGAATCGGCCTCGAGATCGTCGGCGAAGGAGTCGGACTCCTTGATGCCCGAAGCGTCGATCTCGAGGATGTCGGCGAGGCGGTCACGGACCAACTCGAAGATGGCCTGACGATCGAGGGGACCCTGTTCGACATGGGTTTCGGAAGGCACACTGACTCCAGTTTCTCGGCGGTGAGGCGAATCGCCAGTCCTCATCCTGCCTGTTCGGGGCCCGCCGGGGGCGGACCATGGCGGTCGAGACCGATCCTCAGGCGACGTCGACGGCTTGGCGGTTCTTGTACCAACCGCAGGTACCGCACACCACGTGAGGCTGCTTGGCAGCGCCGCAACGGGGACACACACTGCGGGAGGGAACGGCCAACTTCCAGGCCGACGCCCGTCGGCTCCGGCTCTTGGACTTCGAGGTCTTCTTCTTGGGTACGGCCATGACGCCAGTCCTGTTCTCAGCCCACGGGGGGTGCCGGCCCGCAGCCGGCATCGACGGAAGCGAGAGGATACCCGAGCAGGTCGTTAACTGGAAAACCTCGTTGACCACCGGCCGACTTCAGCCCCCATATCCCCCGTCTTCAACGGATTCATCGGGGCTGGTGTCAAACCGCAGTTCATCGAGCGCCGCCCACCGGGGGTCTCTCACCGGGCCCTCATCTACGCCAAGGTCGGATCCCAGCGCCGGGAATCGGTCCGGGTCGGGCCCGGCGCAGTCAGGCGAGCAGAGCGGGGCGAGCGGCAGGGCCAACAGCAGGGCCTCGCGGATCATGGGTTCGAGATCAACCATGCCGTCCACGAGCGGGTAAGTCTCACCCTCCACAGGTCGCGGTTCGAACACCTCTCGCACAGGGACCTCGATCTCACCGGTCACCGGCCCCAGACAGCGCCGACAGTCCCCCGCCCACCGGGCGAACACGTTGCCGCTGACAACCAGATCGTCGCCGATGACCTCGACCACGAGGTCGGCGTCAACGTCGGTGCCTTCCTGCACCCCGGCCACCGAGGTGTGAATTCCATCGAGTGCAACGTGTCGCTCCACGCGCCGGCGGACGCCGGGGTGACGCAGGTCGTCGACGACGGATAACTGGAGCGACCGGTCCATGGCGGGGCTCACCTCAGAACTACTTGGACCTCACCACGAGCCGGGTGGCGGTGGGGGCAAGTGGTCGAGCCGCTGCTGATCCTCGTCATCGAACCCGTCGCTTTCAGCCCACTCGTCGGCAAAGGTCCGACCTTCGGGCTGTGGCCACGCCTGCTCACCCTCATAGGTACCGAACGCGGGATCCTCCTCGACCTCGGCACTCGCCACCTCATCCACCTCGTCCACAGGAATCCCGGCAGTGAGGTTGGTCCCCTGCAACTTGGCTCGGCCCGACGAGACCATGCCCATCGTGCGCTCAAGGATGATCTCGAAACTCGCCAACTTCTGATCGCAGAAGTCCTCCACTTCGTGACGGAGTCGTCGGGCGTCCGCTTCGGCGTGGTCAACCACCTCCCACGCTCGCTGCTCGGCAGCCTTGATCACCTCAGTGCGCTGCACCAGCTGCTCGGCTCGAGCCCGAGCCTGATTGATGATCTCCTCGCCCTCGTGCCGAACCTTGGTGAGGAACTCGTCGCGTTCTTTCAGCAACCACCGGGCAGCGCGGATCTCCTCGGGCAGCCGATCAAGGGCCTCGTCGAGCAGGGACAGCACCTCGTCCCGGGGCACCATGGCACTCGCCGAGAGAGGCACCTTGGCGGCAGACTCGATGATGTCGCGGATGTTGGCGAGCAGGTTCTCAGAAGCGAAATCGCCGTAGGGCGAACCGGCACCCTCATCATCGAGGACTTCGTCGAAATCGTCGTAGACCTCGTCGTCGTACCTGTCGTCACGATCAGTCACAGCCGTACTTCTCCTTCAGGCGACGGGCGACACTGTCGGGAACCATGTCCGACACGTCGCCACCGAACCGGGCGATCTCGCGGATCAGCTTGGAGGCCAGGAACGAATGCTCCGAGGCCGAGGGGATGAACAAGGTGTCGACGCCCGAGATCTGATGATTCATCTGGGCCATCTGGAGTTCCGACTCGAAGTCGGACACCGCCCGCAGACCTTTGACGATGAAGTCGATCCCCCGGTCGCGGGCAAGGTCGACGACGAGCGAGGCAAACATCGTCACCTCCACATTGTCGAGGTGGGCGAAGGCCTCGACGAGCATCTCCCGTCGATCCTCGAGGCCAAACAACGGCTCACCCTTTTGAGGGTTGCGCATCGCAGCGACCACGACCTGGTCAAACAAGCGCGACGCCGTCTCCACGATCTCGACATGCCCGTTGTGCACAGGGTCGAACGACCCGGGATACAACACGATGGTCACGGTGCCTCCGGTGCCAACGGAGGTGGCGGATTCTCAGAACCTGCCACCGACGGTTCGGCGAACATCACGAATGTAGTGCCGTAGCGGCGGGAGCGGGAAACGTCCCACCCTTCGGGGGCCACGGGGCGATCCGACTCGATCACCACGAGCCGGGCGGGGAGAGCCGCCAACAGCCCGTCCCACTCGTCGAAGGCGTAGGGCGGATCGCAGAACACGACGTCAAAACTCGGCTCGCCTCCAGCCGATGCGAGCTCAGCGAGCCACGCCTCGACTCGCCGCGGGATGACCTCGGCCCGCTCGGCTAGGCCAGTGGAGGCAAGGTTGGCGCGCACTGCGGCGATGGCATGACGATCCTGATCAACGAATGTGGCGCGACGTGCCCCCCGCGACAGGGCCTCGATACCGAGCGCTCCACTCCCGGCGAACAGATCAGCCACCGTGGCTCCCTCAAGTACCTCGAGCGAGCCGAGGGCGTTGAAGATCGACTCGCGGACTCGGTCAGATGTCGGGCGCGTCGTCTTTGCCGGTGGAGCCTCGAGACGGCGACCGCGTGCACTTCCGGCAATCACACGCACGCCGCACCCACCCCTTCGTTGCGCCGCATCCCTGACACGGCGCCGACGGTAATGCCACACTCGTCGCCGTGGACGTTCCTGACACCATCGTGTGCGTCGACTGCGGGGGCACGGCCCACCTGCTCAGCTACCCCCGCCCCGACGAGCCGTGGAAGCCCGGTGACATCGTGGCGTACCGCTGTGCCGACTGTCTCGATCGTTGGGACCTCGTCATCGAAGACGAAGAGGACGGTCAACCCGACAACCCAGGCTGACCGCCGCCGGCGATCTCAGTCAAGGAAGTCGGGGCACTCGGCCACGATGTCGTCCCAGATCGGCTGGAACTGGAACCACCCGGCAGCGTGCCCACCGATCTGTTCACGCGTGATTGTCGCCGCCTCGTGAGAGATGGATATTGGATTCCCCGCAGCCATGGCGAGCAGTTGCGCCTGACAGGTGCGCTCCATGGTGATGAACCACCATGCCGCCTCGTCCACGCTCTGACCAACGGTGATGAGCCCGTGGTTCTGGTGGATGACTGCCTTGTGCTCCCCGAGCGTGTCCGACAGTTCCTTACCCACCACGGGATCGACGACCACCCCTCCGAAATCAGCGTGCAGGGTGTGGTCCTCGTAGAAGGCACAGGCGTCCTGAGTCAGGGGGTCGAGCAACCTCCCTAGTGAGGAGAACGCCTTGCCGTGCACGGAGTGGGCGTGGGCAGCGGCCACGACGTCCGGACGGGCCTTGTGGATCTCAGAATGGATGGCGAACGCGGCAGCGTTGACCGGGCGATCTCCCTCAACCACGACACCCTCGTGATTGACCAACAGCAGATCGCTCACCCGCATCCGGCTGAAGCTGACCCCAAACGGATTGACCCAGAAGTGATCGTCGAGTTCCGGGTCCCGGGCAGTGATATGCCCGGCCACACCCTCACTGAAGCCGAACCGGCCGAACACCCGCAGAGCTCCCGCCAGGCGTTCCTTGCGGTGCTGGCGCTCTTGTTCCACTGACAGGCCCTGTGGTGGCAGTGGCATGCGGAGTTCGCGACTGCGAGCGGCGGTGACGACGGGGTTGCCTTCAACTGCGGTCATGACCGAATCGTATCCTGCCCCCCGCCGCCGAGGCCTGCGGCCCGTCGCCACGTGCGCCAACGGGCGGCCCGGCGCAGACCGAGTGCGACGTAGACCAGGCCCAAGGAGGCGATGCCGGAACCGACGACAGGCTGCCAGACCACGGCCAGCGTGAAGCCCACGACGATCACGCCGATTCCCACCGCGGCATCCACGGCAATCACGGTGCGCCAGTTGGGCGCGGCAGCTGCCGGACTTGGTGGTGGACTGATCCCTCCGGTGTCATCACGGTCCATGGGTTGTCATCCCTTCAACAGGTAGTCGGTTTCCTCACCGACGGGCAGCACGGTGTCGAGTTCGTCAACGAGATCGGGGAACTGCGACAGCGACGGATCATCGGCCACCAGCTCCTCGGCGACGTCACGCGCCCGGACCACCCAGTCACGATCACGTCGCAACGAGGCGAGGAGCAGGTCGTTTCGACCCTTCTGCCGCTCCCCCATCACCGTTCCCTCACCCCGAAGCTCGAGATCCACCTCGGCGAGGGCGAAGCCGTCCTCGGAATCCACCAGTGCCTCAAGACGGGTCACCCCATCGGGATTCTCCGGGTTCCCCACCAGCCAGCAACGCGAGGCATCGGCCCCGCGTCCGACCCGCCCCCGGAGTTGGTGGAGCTGGGCGATACCGAACCGATCAGCATCGAGAATCACCATGGCCGTGGCATTGGGGACATCGACGCCGACTTCGATGACGGTGGTGGCCACGAGCACGTCGATCCGGCCCGCACGGAACGCCCCCATCACCTCGTCACGATCCGCAGCCGCAACTCGACCGTGGAGCAGACCCACCCGCAGTCCACTCAGCGGTCCGTCGGGTCCCGTGAGTTCTTGATAGGTCTGCTCGGCCGAGGCGGCGTCAAGCTTGTCGCTCTCGGTAATCAACGGACATACGACGTAGGCCTGACGACCGGATGTCACCTCGCTACGGACCTCGGACCACAGCGCGTCGATCTCAACTGGTGTGCGCGACCACGTGGTGAGAACCGGAGTCCGGCCCGGAGGTTTGCCATCGAGCACCGAGACATCGAGGTCGCCATAGACCGTCATTGCGGCGGTGCGCGGGATGGGCGTGGCGGTCATGACCAGAACATCGGGCACCGTTGCCAGCGGGGACGGCGCCCGCAGCGCTGCCCTCTGTTCGACGCCAAACCGATGCTGTTCATCGATGACCGCTACCCCGAGATCGGCAAAGTCGACTTCCGCCGACAGGAGAGCATGGGTGCCAACCACGAGTTCGACCGTTCCATCGGCGAGTCCGGCGAGGATCCGGCGGCGGCGGGCAGCGGGAACCCGACTGGTGAGCAACTCGACCCGCAGCGGACGTTGTGCCTCGTCCCCGTCGCCGGATGCTGAGAACAACGTGTCGGTGGCGTCGTCGGGAACAGCGAACCCATCAAGGAGTTGGCGCAACGTCACAGCATGTTGTTCGGCGAGCACCTCCGTCGGCGCCATGAGCGCACCCTGATGACCGCCATCGACTGCCGTCAGTAGGGCTACGAGGGCCACCAGCGTCTTGCCCGAGCCCACGTCGCCTTGCAGCAGACGATGCATGGGCCGGGGTGACGCCAGGTCTGCGGTGATCTCAGTGATGACGCACTCCTGTGCCTGGGTCAGGGAGAACGGCAAACTGGCGAGCAGGCGAGCGGTGAGCGGCCCTCCGATGAGATGGGCCACGCCGGGGGCCGACACTTCGAGTTGCCGTTTGCGCTGGACGAGCCGCAACTGGAGACGGACCAACTCGTCGAACACGAGTCGGGTTCGTGCCCGGACCACCTCTTCCATCGACCCGGGGGCGTGGATGCCCCTGAACGCTGTGGTGCGGTCAGCGAGATCAAACTGCTCAAGGATTCGCGGCGGCACCGGATCGGTGAACTCGCCCGCTCGTCGGAGCACCTCGGCCTCCATCCGGGCCACCTCCCAGGTCATTACCCCGGCCTTTTCCGACTGGGGGTAAACGGGCACGATTCGACCCGTTCGATCGCCGATGAGGTCCACCACGGGGTTGGTCATCTGGGGGCGCCCCCGGAACTCCTCCACCTTGCCGAACAACATCAGCTCGGTTCCCGCCGCCAGTTGCCGCTCCCGCCACGGCTGGTTGAAAAACGTCAGGGACAATGATCCTGAGCCATCGACAACAGAAGCGGTGACCATGCGGCGGCGGCCCCCCACGACCCTTGACGAACAACTCCGGACCGTGGCGAACACCGTGGCCTCATCACCGGGACGAAGAGCCTCGATCGGCGCCTGGCGGGTCCGGTCGATGTACCGCCGCGGGTAGTGGAACAAAAGATCGAGCACCGATTCGATCCCCATGGCCGACAAGGCCTTGGAGCGGGCTGGACCGACCCCGGCGAGCACGGTCACCGGCAGATCGGCGAGTTGGGTGAGGGTCCGTGCCATTGACCCGAGGCTACTGACCAGCGGGGATTGGGGCCGGTGGAGGGCGACTGCTAGCGTGGACCCTCTACACGGGTTGCCTGCAACCCAGAAACAGGTCTGGTGCCGCGGTGAGGCTTGTCCGCCGGGCACCGTAGTGGGACGTCAGACACGAAAGGTTCCCTGAACATGGCTGCTGTATGTGAGGTGTGCGGGAAGCGCCCGTCGTTCGGCATGTCGGTGAGCCACTCCCATCGCCGGACCAAGCGCCGCTGGAACCCGAACATCCAGCGGGTGCGTGCCCTCGTCGATGGTTCTCCGAAGCGACTCAACGTGTGCACCTCGTGCCTGAAGGCCAATAAGGTCGTCAAGAACGTGAAGGTGCCCGGCGCTTCGGCTCGCTGACATGCAGGGTGTGATCAAGTCCTTCGATCCCGGCTCAGGGGTCGGCGTGGTGATCTGCGATACCGACATGGTCGAGTACGAACTCGCCGAAGGCGCCCTCGACGGATCGATCTTCCGCATGCTGCGTCAGGGACAGCGAGTGGTGTTCGAACTCGACGCTGCCGGGATGGCCTCCGCCATCCAGATGGGCTCCGAGGTCGACATGGGAACGCCCGGGTTCGGGCCTCCCCTCGCCGACGCCTAAATCCGTCCCGGCAAGACGCCCAGGGGTGGTTTTCCCCTCCCATACCGCACTCCAATGCCTCCGTCGCCGGGTGCGCGGCCACCCAATGGGCGGCGATAGGCTGCCGGCAGGTAGCAGGCAACGGAGCCTGTTTCCGATGGGTCGGAGGCTGACATGGCAGGGACCACGCAGAACGGAAAGCTTCTCGAGTGGGTGGCGGCGTGGGAGGAGATCCTCGAGCCCGACCGTGTCGAGTGGTGCGACGGCTCCTCCGAGGAATACGACCGCCTCTGCAATCTGCTCGTCGACGGCGGCACGTTCGCCCGTCTGAGCGACGCCAAGCGCCCCAACTCCTACCTCGCCCTGTCCGACCCCGGTGACGTTGCCCGGGTCGAGGACCGCACGTTCATCTGCTCAGCCCAAGAGATTGATGCCGGCCCCACGAACAATTGGCGCGACCCAGCCGAGATGCGAGCCGAAATGCTCGAGCTGTACCGGGGCGCAATGCGGGGACGCACCATGTACGTCGTGCCGTTCTCCATGGGCCCCCTCGGCTCACCCATTGCCCACATCGGGGTCGAACTGACCGACTCGGCCTACGTGGCCGTGAACATGCGCATCATGACCCGCATGGGTCAGGGCGCCCTTGACGTGCTCGGCCCCGACGGGGTGTTCGTGCCCTGTGTCCACTCGGTTGGGTTCCCCCTCACCGACGGCACCGACGACGTGGCGTGGCCTTGCGACGCCGAGAACAAGTACATCGTCCACTTCCCCGAGACCAGGGAAATCTGGTCCTACGGCTCGGGATACGGAGGCAACGCCCTATTGGGCAAGAAGTGCTTCGCCCTGCGTATCGCCTCGACCAT
>JALRFT010000158.1 GCA_023261915.1 Acidimicrobiales bacterium
CGTGGCGATCTGCCTGCTGCTGTTGGTCGGGGCCTTCGCCAAATCGGCCCAGCTTCCCTTCCATACCTGGCTGGCCGACGCGATGGAGGGCCCGACCCCGGTCTCGGCCCTGATCCACGCCGCCACCATGGTGGTGGCCGGTGTGTATCTGATTGCTCGGCTGTACGCCGTGTTCTGGGGCGGTCTGGAGATCAGCGGGTCGACGTTCCACTACGTGGCTTTCATCGGTGGCCTGACCACCCTGGTTGGTGCGTCCCTGGCGTTCGTGCAGAACGACATCAAGAAGGTGCTCGCCTACTCCACGGTCAGCCAGCTCGGCTTCATGGTGATGGCGCTCGGCGTCGGTGCGTGGACCGCAGCGGTGTTCCACCTCTTCACCCACGCCTTTTTCAAGGCGGCCCTGTTCCTCGGTGCCGGGTCGGTCTCCCACGCCTGTCACCACACGTTCGACATGCGCGAGATGGGTGGGTTGCGCAAGTACATGCCGACGACCCACAAGACGTTCCTCATCTGTTCGCTGGCGTTGGCCGGCATCTTCCCCTTCGCCGGTTTCTGGTCAAAGGATGAGATCCTCGCCGGGGCCAACGCCGGTCAGGGTGCAGGCGCGTACTACATCATGTTGGGCATGGGTCTCGCCACGGCGCTCATGACGGCGGCGTACATGGGCCGGGCCTACTTCATGACCTTCCGGGGTGAGTACCGGGGCCATGGCACGCCCCATGAATCGCCGAAGACCATCACGGTGCCGCTCGTCATTCTCTCGGTGTTCGCCGTGGGGGCGGGCCTCATCAACTTCCCCTTCAGTCTCGGTGTCATTCCCGCCCACTGGTTCGAAACGATGGTGCAGCCCACCTTCGCCTTCCCCAGCGACCTCGAGGTGGCTGATTTCAATCCGGTCATCGCGGCCGTCTCACTGGGGCTGGCGGCGCTCGGGATTTTCATCGCTTGGCTCTACTACCAGCGCAACAAGGGGCCGCACGGGCTCACCGGTCGGAACCGGCTGGCGGCGTTCGGTTACAAGGTGCTCGAGAACAAGTACTACCTCGACTGGCTCTACACCGACACCATCGTGGGCGGGGTCAAGGGCCCAATCGCCCGGGCGGCGAGTTGGTTCAATACCTCGGTCATTGACAAGGTCGTCAATGGCGCCGGGGTGGGTTCACGGATGCTGGGGAACGCTACCTACCGCTACGTGGACCAAGGAGTGGTGGACACCGTGGTGAATGCCTCGGGTGCCGCCTCTGGTGAGTCCGGCCAGTTCCTGCGTCGGATCCAGACGGGCAAGGTGCAGCAGTACGGCGCATTGCTCTTCGGCGGGGCCGTGGCCCTGGGAATCATTTTTGTCATCGTCACATCGCTCATCAACTGAGGCAGTCACGACATGCTCCTGGCACAACAACTGACCCAATCGGCCGACATTCTGGAGGTTGCCAACACTGGCAGCTTCTGGAACATCCTCACCCTCGTGGTCTTCACGCCACTGGTGGGGGCGCTGGTTCTACTCGCCGTTCCCAAGGCCAACGTGATGGCCCTCAAGGTCGTGGCACTCGTCACCACGCTTGTGGCCGCCGGGCTCGGGGTGGTGATCCTGACCCAGTTCGACTTCGGCGACTCCGCCGCCAAGCAGTTGGGGGCCAACGTCGGATGGATCGAGGTCATCAACTCTCGCTACATCGTTGGTATCGACGGTATCTCGCTCCCGCTGTTGATGCTGACGCTGCTGATCATGCCGCTCGTCATCGTCTACTCGTGGAACCACATTCCCTCCCCGGGCAACCCCAAGGCGTTCTTCACGCTCCTGATGGTGCTCATGACCGGCATGCTCGGCTCCTTCGTCGCTTTGGACCTCATCCTGTTCTTCGTGTTCTTTGAGGTCGTGCTGCTGCCGATGTACTTCCTCATCGGCGTGTGGGGTGGCGAGCAGCGTCAGTACGCCTCCATCAAGTTCTTCCTCTACACGCTGTTCGGATCGGCATTGATGTTGGTGGCGTTCCTCGCCCTCTACTTCCTCTCGGCCGAGGTCGTGACCCCATCGGGCAGCGTGATGCACAGCTTCGACATGACCCTGCTTCCTGCGCTGGCGGCCGGTGTCTCCACCGGGGCAGCACTCTGGATCTTCGGCGGCATGTTCATCGGCTTCGGGGTCAAGGTGCCGATGTTCCCGTTCCACACCTGGCTCCCCGACGCCCACACCCAGGCACCCACCGTGGGCTCGGTGATCCTTGCCGCCGTGTTGCTCAAACTCGGGACCTACGGATTCATCCGGATCGCCATCCCGATCCTTCCCGATGCTGCCGAATCGTGGGCGCCGGTGATCGGCATCCTCGCCGTCGTCGGCATCATCTATGGCGCACTGTGCTGTCTGGCGCAGACCGACATGAAGCGCCTCATCGCCTTCTCGTCGGTGGCGCACATGGGCTTCACCATGCTCGCCATCTCCACCCTCACCGACTTCGGGCTCAACGCCGCCATCTTCGGCATGGTCGCCCATGGTCTCATCACCGGCATGTTGTTCTTCCTTGCCGGGTCGACCAAGGAGCGCTACCACACGCTCGAGATCAAGCGTCTCGGCGGGATGCTCACCCAGGCTCCACACATGGGCTGGATCATGGGTCTCGCCGTCATGGCATCCCTGGGTCTGCCCGGCCTCGCCGGCTTCTGGGGGGAGTTCCCCGCCATCCTGTCGGCGTATGACCCGGCCGAGGGACTCAACGTCGCCTTGTTCCGGACCCTCATGGTCATTGCCGCCGTCGGCACGGTGCTCGCTGCGGGATACCTCCTGTGGCTCTACCAGCGGGTGGCGTTCGGGAGGCCGTCCGCCGAGTTCGAGAACGATCCCAACATTGTGGACGTGACCCCGACCGAGTGGATTGCGTGGACGCCGCTCGTGGTGCTCATCGTCGTGCTCGGCATGGTGCCCGGCATCCTGTTCAGCGTGACCAACCCTGCCGTGGGGGTCACCCTGTCGGCGATCGGAGCGTGAGGGGATGAACGTCCTCGCCGCCGTTGGCGCTGACAACCCGCCGCTCGACTGGCACGCCCTTGCACCCGAACTGGTGCTCGTGGGACTGCTCGCCGTGCTCCTGCTGGTTGACGCCTTCGGTGGTGAGCGGAGCCGATGGGCCATGCCTTCGCTCACCGGTATCGGTCTGTTGGCAGCACTGATCCCGGTGGCCACGCTGGCCTATGACGGTGCCGTGCGGTCGATGTTCGACGGTGCCTACGTGGTGGACAACTACGCGCTGTTGTTCAAGGCGCTGTTCCTGATCGCCGGGTATGTGGTGGTGCTGTTGAGTACCAACTACATCGCCGAAGGTGACTTCTGGGAGGGGGAGTACTACCAGCTCCTCGTGGCGTCACTGCTCGGTATGACCGTGATGGCTTCGGCCCGTGACCTGATCTCGGTGTTCCTCGCTCTCGAGCTGCTGTCGATCCCCGCCTACATGCTCGCTGCGTGGCGCAAGCGCGACCTCGGCAGCGAGGAAGCGGGCATGAAGTACTACCTGATGGGCGTGTTCGCCTCGGCCATCCTGCTCTACGGCATGAGTCTGCTCTACGGCATGACCGGGAGCACCCTGCTCGTCGACATCGCCGGAGCCATTGAGGGGACTGAGGTGCCCGCACTCGTAGCCCTCGCCATCGTGCTCGTCGTCGTCGGTTTCGCGTTCAAGGTTTCTGCCGTGCCCTTCCACACCTGGGCGCCCGACACCTATCAGGGGGCGCCGACCCCGGTGACGGCCTTCCTCGCCGTGGGTTCCAAGGCTGCCGGGTTCGTGGCTCTCATGACCGTCGTGCTCATCGCCTTCCCGACCCAGCCCCGGATCTTCGAACCACTCATATGGGGTCTGGCAGCCGTGACCATGATCGTCGGCAACCTCATTGCGTTGCGGCAGACGAACCTCGTTCGGATGCTGGCCTACTCCGGTGTGGCTCAGGCCGGCTACATCCTCGCCCCCCTCGCCGTCGCCGGGGTCTCCGGGTCGAGTGCCGCTCTTGCCGTAGAGGCGGTGTCGACCTACCTCGTGATCTACGCCGCCATGAACCTCGGT
>JALRFT010000170.1 GCA_023261915.1 Acidimicrobiales bacterium
ACGGCGCCTCGGCGGCCCTGATCATGACCGAGGAGAAGGCCAAGAGTCTGGGACTCACCCCCCGGGCCCGGTTCCACTCCTTCGCCCTCGCCGGTGTGGATCCCATCACCATGCTGACCGGCCCCATCCCCGCCACCACCAAGGTGCTCGAGCGGGCCGGGCTGACCATGGACGACATCGACGCCACCGAGATCAACGAGGCGTTCGCCTCCGTGGTGCTGGCATGGGAAAAGGAGCACCACGCCGACATGTCAAAGGTGAACCCCAACGGTGGGGCCATCGCTCTCGGACACCCCCTCGGTGGATCGGGCACGAAGCTGCTCGCCACCCTGCTCAACGAACTTGAGCGCACCGGCGGCCGCTACGGGCTGCTCACCATGTGTGAGGGTGGCGGTCTCGCCAACGCCACCATCATCGAGCGTCTGGGCTGAGCCCGACGCCAGATTGTCGGTGACCTCCGGGGTCACCAGGGGCCCACCCGTCCGGCGGAACACGCCGGTAGGGTGGGCCTTTCCATGTTCCGGCATCGTTTCCTCGCCTTCGCCATCGTGGCCGTGTGCGCCTTCCTCGTGGTGCGCGGCGCGTCCGTGTGGGGGGTCATCGTTGCCGGGCTGGCAGCGTTCGCCATCATCTCCGTCGGACTCGCCATGCTCGGCGGCCTCGCCAGTCCGATCCCTGAACCCCCACCGCCCGGCGAACTCCGCAAGGTCCGGCTCACGTTCCAGTGCGCCGTGTGTGGCACCGAGGTGCGGATGACCGCTGCGGCGTCCGACGATCCCGAACCGCCACGCCACTGTCTCGAGGAAATGCGGGTTGTCACCAACCCCTACGACGACTGAATCCCATCGTTGTCATCCACCGCGGCCGGCATCGACCACCCCGATGACCTGCAACGACGCCGGTTCGTCCACATCGTCTTCCCCACAGGCTGTGGATAACCGTGTGTGACGTAACCGGCTGTCCATCGGGCGTTCACCACGGCCAGTCGACCGGCGGGACTGCCCGCAACGACGGTGGAGCGGGGTCCTAGCGGTACTGCGTGGCGGTCACGATGCCGCCGAGAATCAGTCCGAGACCCGCCAGCAGGTACCAGTTCGACACGGCACCAGGCAGCAGTGACAGGTAGTTGAGGATCAGCACCAGCATGCCGAGACCGAAGAGCACGAACATGAGCACCGGCACCCACGTTGGGCTCGGCGGGTGGGCGCCACCGGGAACTGGTGGGGTGTAGCGGGCCGAAGCGAACTCGGGAGCCTTGCCGTCATCGGTGCGGCGGCGACCCGAAGGTCCCCCCTTCGGTGTGGTGCGCCCGCCACCGTCAACACGCCGCTTGGCCGGCTTGCCATCTGAAGTCGTCACAGCGCCGATGCTAGCCGGAGGCCATCGCCACGAAATTGCCAACGAGATCGTGGCCGGCTTCGGTGAGGATGGACTCGGGATGGAACTGCACGCCGAACACCGGAAATTCCCGGTGCGCGATCCCCATCACGACACCGTCTTCAGTACGGGCGGTGACCACGAGTTCTCCGTCGGCGGCAATAGTGGCGGGATCAACCACGAGTGAGTGATACCGGGTCACGGTGAGCGGATCAGGCAGGCCGGCGAACACCCCGCTGCCGTCATGGCGCACTTCTGACGTCTTGCCGTGCATGACCTGTTCAGCCCGCACCACGGTGGCGCCGAACACCTCACCAATGCACTGGTGACCGAGGCACACACCGAGCACCGGGACCTTGCCGGTGAAGGCCCGGATCACCTCGTTGGACAGGCCGGCTTCACTGGGAGCACCGGGACCGGGCGACACCAAGACGGCGTCCGGTTCAATGGCCTGCAATTCGTCGAGGCCCAAGGCGTCGGAGCGGTGCACAATCGGATCGGCACCGAGCTCACCGAGGTACTGCACCAGGTTGTAGACGAACGAGTCGTAGTTGTCGATCACGAGGATGCGCGGGGCCATGGGTTCACCACGGTACCGGCACGGCGAACGCACCACGAAGTGCGTTCACGGCCCCGGAGCAGTCGTCGAGGTCGAACTCGTTGATGACGAGGTGCTCGGAGTCGGTTCGGGACCGCGTGACACGACGAGCACCACGGTCTCGCCCTTGCGGACACTGGTTCCTGCCCCGGGCCGGGTGGTGATCACCACACCGTCAGGCACCGTGGCGCTGAACTCGCGTTCAATGGAAGCAACCAGTTCGAGTCGACCCAGCTGATTGGCGGCGGCGACCTCGTTCTGCCCAGTGAGCTCGGGCACCGTCTCGTTCTCCCGACCGCTCGACACGATGATGACGACCTCGGACCGTCGCAACGCCCTCGAGCCCGCCGGCGGGTTCTGAATGATCACGACGCCCTTTTCCACCCGGTCGTCGGCCCGGAACTCGGTGCGCGACGCCAGCTCGGCGGTGCTGAGGATCCGGACAGCTTCGGCTTCGGTGCGGCCCACCACGTCGGGTACGTCGACCTCGCCCACCCCGGCGGACACCTTCAACTGCACGGTCGTGCCCGCGGTGACCGTGGACCCGCCACTGGGCTGCTGGTCGAAGACCACACCCTCGGGAACCGACTCGTTGACTTCACGGGTGACCTGGACCACGAGACGTTCGGCCTCGAGCAACTGCTGGGCCTCGGCCAGCGGACGGTTGATCACCTGGGGCACCAGAACCTCATCGGCGTTGGAGCGCGACAGGTTCACCCCGATGAGAAACAGACCGAGCGCCACCACGATGAGACCGAGCACCAACAGTGCGG
>JALRFT010000237.1 GCA_023261915.1 Acidimicrobiales bacterium
AAACCCTCCGTGGCGTCGAACTCTTCGCTGGTCTGCCTGCCGACCAAGTGGAGGCAGTGGCCGCCCAGTCCCGCCTCGTGAAACTCACCCGTGGCGACCAGCTGTTCGACCACAGTGACGAACCCGACGCCCTGTTCGTCGTTCTCGACGGCCGGGTGGCGATCCTCAACACCGCAGCGGACGGGCGCGAATCCATGGTGGCGCTCATGGAAGGTGGCGACCTGTTCGGAGAGTTGCCCCTGTTCGACGGTCGACCGCGATCGGCGTCCGCCCGAGCTCTCGAGGCGTCCGAGGTGGTGCACATCCCCTACACGGCGTTGCGCGCCGTCTACGACGCCCACCCCGAACTGCTGTGGGACGTGTTGCGCCTCTTGGCCCAGCGTCTGCGCACCACTGACGAGGCGCTCGCCGACTCGGTGTTCCTCGACGTGACCGGTCGCACGGCCAAACGACTGCTCGAGTTGGCTTCCGGGGAAGACGAGTTCGTCCTCCCCATCACCCAAGAAGAGCTCGCCGGCATGATCGGGGCGTCACGCGAACGGGTCAACAAGGCCATCTCGTCGTTCGTGCGACTCGGTTGGATCGAACAGGCCGACCGCCGCTACCGCATCCTCGACCGACCCCAGTTGGAACGCCGCTCCCGCTAGGAGTCGGGCCCGGTGAGGAACGCCATCACCCGTTCCCACGCGTCGGCGGCGTCGGCGGGCCGATGGGCGGGACGGTCGGGGTCATGCACGAAACCGTGCTCCGCCTCGGGGTAGACCACCGTCTCGGCCCCGCTGTCTTCGAGGGATGCGACGTCGCCCTCGGGTGTCCACGGGTCCTGACCGCCGATGATGGCGAGCACCGGGCAGTGGCCACCGGCGAGCAGAGCGAGCGGTTGGGCCTGGGTGGCACTCGCCCACGCTTGGGGCACCCGGATCATTCCGTAGAACGACACGGCGCGGTCGAACCGTCCCGTTGACGCCGCCTTGAGGGCATACATGCCGCCCATGCAGAACCCGAGCACCGCCACCGATGACGCCCCTGTGAGATCGGCGGCGGCCGAGGCATCGGCGAGCACTGCCTCGTCGTCGAGTGATCCGACCGACGTGAGTCGCTCGTCGAGCGGCAGGTCCTCACGACCCGGCCACGGTTCGGGAACGCACACCGTCCAGCCGAGCGTGTCGGCAAGCCGGCGGGCGTGATCATCGAACAGGGGCCGCAACCCCATGATGTCGGGCAACAACACCAGTCCCCCCGCCGAAGCGGACCCCGAGTCGGCGCCCACGGGAACAACGAGTTCGGCGGGTGTGCCCGACGGCAGGGTGACACGCATGGACGAGTTCTACTCCCCCGGTGCCACCTTCGGGTGGCACGGCGACCATGGCGTCACGTGTAGCGGTCGAGAATCGACGACGAGGTCAGTTTCGACAACCCGTCCTTGATGGCCCGCGCCCGGGTGGCCCCGACGCCTTCCACCTCGTCAAGGTCGGCGACGTTGGCCCGCATGATCCTCGACAACGACCCGAACGACTCCACGATGTTGACCACGATGCTGTCGGGCAACCGGGGGATGCGGGCGAGAAGGCGGTAGCCCTTGGGTTCAAGCGCAGCATCGAGATCCGCAGCGCTCACTTCGAGGTGCAACACGTCGGCCACCAACTTGAGGTCGAGAAGGTCCTCGGTCTCGAGGGCGGCGAGGCCGGTCATGGCCGCCTCGAGATCCCAGCCACCGTCGGCGTGGAAGTAGTCGCGCACCACGAGTCGGCGCTCGTCCTCCACTCCGGCCACGATCTCCTCGAGCTGAAGGGCCACGAGACGACCGTCGGTGCCGAGCTCGACGAGGTCGGATTCGATCTCGGCGGCGATGCGCAACACGATCTCGGTGATCTGCAACATGGTCACCACGTCGCGCACCGTCACCACATCCTCGAGCTCCGCCGTTGACAAATCCGCACTCGTGGCATCAAGACGGGTCTTGTAACGCTCGAGGGTCTGCAGTGCCGTGTTGGCCCGGCTCAACAGACGCGGGATGGGCTCCAGAGGCTTCTTGGAATCACCGACGTAGACGGTGAGCACAGCCATGTCCTCTGACACGGCCACGACCGGAACACCGAGTGACCGCGCCACCCTCTCCGCCGTCCGGTGACGGGTCCCGGTCTCCGACGTCGGCACGTTGGGGTTGGGGACCAGGTGCACGTTGGCCCGGGCGATGCGGCTGGCATCCGACGCCAGGATGATGGCGCCGTCCATCTTGGCCAGCTCGGAGAAAAGGTTAACTCCCTGCGCAGTGGGCATGGTGGGGGTACTGTTGATGTACTGTTTGTCCTTTCCGGATAATTAGTGTTAGAAAAACTACTTGTCTAGACAATCCCGTAACAACTACACGAGAGTGCGGC
>JALRFT010000255.1 GCA_023261915.1 Acidimicrobiales bacterium
GCTCCTCATCGGTAGCGGGGGCCTCTGCGGCAACTGGCTCCTCAACGGGCGCCTCTGGTGCGACCTCGGCAGATGCCGGGGCTGCCTCGCCGCTCTCGGCGTAGTAATCAGCCCAGGCCTGCTCGGCCTCGGAACTCCCAACGGAACCGATGTAGTTGCCCTCGGCATCGTAGGCATGCTCACCGAAGTGCGCCTGGTACTCGGCGGCAACCACGCCACCTTCAGCCGCCTGCTTGATCGACAGCGAGATCCGCCGGCGCTGCAGGTCGAGATCAATGATCTTCACCCAGAGCTCTTCACCCGGTGTCACAACCTGTTCGGGCAGGTCCACGTGGTGGGCACTCATCTCTGAGATGTGCACCAGTCCTTCGATGCCCTCGCCGACCTGGACGAACGCACCGAAGGGCACCAGCTTGGTGACCCGGCCGTAGACCAATTCACCCACCTGATGGGCGCTGGCGAACTCCTGCCACGGGTCCTGCTGGGTGGCCTTGAGCGACAGGCTGATCCGCTCCCGGTCGAGATCGACCTCGAGAACCTGCACCTCGATCTCGTCACCGACGGAAACCACCGAGGAGGGATGATCGACATGCTTCCACGACAGCTCCGAAACGTGGACGAGACCGTCCATGCCACCGAGGTCGACGAACGCACCGAAGTTCACGACCGAGGACACGACACCCTTGCGGATCTCGCCCGGCTTGAGGTCGGTGAGGAAGCCCTCGCGCTGCTCCTTTTGGGTCTCCTCGAGCCATGCCCGACGGGACAGCACCACGTTGTTGCGGTTCTTGTCGAGCTCGATGATCTTCGCTTCAAGGGTCTTGCCGATGTAGGGCTGCAGGTCACGGACGCGACGGAGTTCAACGAGAGACGCCGGCAGGAAGCCGCGCAACCCGATGTCGATGATGAGGCCACCCTTGACGACCTCAATGACCGGACCGACGACGACACCGTCCTCGTCCTTCTTCTTCTCAATGTCGCCCCACGCTCGCTCGTACTGTGCCCGCTTCTTCGACAGGATCAGACGACCTTCCTTGTCCTCCTTTTGGAGAACGAGGACCTCGAGCGTGTCACCACGTGACACCAGCTCAGAAGGATCGACGTCGTTGCGGATCGACAACTCGCGTGCCGGGATAACACCCTCGGACTTGTAACCAATGTCGAGCAGGACCTCGTCGTGATCCACGGAGACGACGGTTCCCTCAACGAGTTGGCCATCCTCAACATCGACCATGGACGAGGCGTAGGCCGTCTCGAGCGCCTCGGCGTCGAGATCATTGGCCACGATCTCCCGCGGGGTGTAACTCCCATCCTCATTGAACCCATCGAACTGGGGAGCGGGCTCCACCGTGATTGAGGGTGAGGGGGACTGCTGCGGGGAACTGGACTGGTCGGACACGGGATCGGCTCTCTTCGGATGGGACGTCGGGGGCAGGGTGCGGACGCGCCGACACCACAACCTCTGGTGGATAGAAGGGCCAAGCGTAGCAGTGGGACCCTGTTACGGCGCCAGCCGGTGACGACTCAGGTCCGGCGAGCGACGACGAGGAACTCAGGATGGTCGAGATCGGCGGCGTTGCGCCGATAGTCCCCCGGGGTCACCGACCACAGCGCCTCCACCGTGAGACCGGCGTCACCGAGGAGCAATCGAAGCTCTCTGGGCGTGTAGCACGAGGTCCACAGATCTGTTTGGAGGGGCGCTCCCTCCTGGTTATGAACGACGGTGGGCTCATGGTTGAGACCGAGCTCCACATCGAAGGAGTCGCTGTCTTCGAGATAGCGGATCTGGAAGTAGGCGCTGAATGCTGAGAGCACCAAGAGGCCATCAGGTCGCAGTATCCGGGCAACCTCGGCCACAATCTCGGCGTCGGTGCGGTCCCCCGAACCGATCGGCGGAACCCCGAACGCTCCCTGACACAGCGATACGACGACGTCACACGACCCGGTTGTGAGCGGGAGTCTCCGTGCATCGGCGCGCACCCATCGTGGCGAGCGTTGTCCCGTCGCTGCGCTGGCGGCCACGTCGAGGAACCGGCGAGCCACATCAATCCCCACCACCTCAGCCCCACGGTCGGCGAGGGCGACGGCATGGCGGCCCGGACCACACCCGAGGTCCACAATGCGAAGACCAGCGAGCGGACCACACCGCTCCTCGATCTCATCGGCGACAAACGCCACCTCCTGGGCGGTCCCTCGGGTGAAGGCGTACCGCAGGTAGGTCGGTCCCATGTGATCAGCGAGATCCTCGAACCAGTGAGTCCGGCTAGTAGCGGACCCGAGATCGGCACCGTGGGTTTCGTTCACGCCTTGGCGTCGGCCCATGAGCGTCCCGTCGCGAGATTGACCTCGAGGGGGACCCGCA
>JALRFT010000263.1 GCA_023261915.1 Acidimicrobiales bacterium
TCGACGCCGCGGCCCGCGGGATCATCACCGAGGCGGGTTACGGGGATCACTTCGGGCACGGGCTGGGCCACGGGGTCGGGTAAGAGCGCCACGGTGGCGTGGACCATCGAGCGGCTTCAGCGACCCACGCTCGTGCTCGCCCCCAACAAGTCACTCGCCGCCCAGCTGGCCAATGAATACCGGGGCTTCTTTCCCGAGAACCGGGTCGAGTATTTCGTGTCGTACTACGACTACTACCAGCCCGAGGCGTACATTCCGACGTCGGACACGTTCATCGAGAAGGACGCCACCGTCAACGACGAGATCGACCGCTTGCGTCACTCGGCGACCTCGGCGCTGCTTACGCGTCGGGACGTGATCGTGGTGGCTTCCGTTTCTGCCATCTACGGTCTCGGTTCGCCCCTGGAGTACGCCGACCAACTCCTCGTGGTGCGCGTTGGTGAGACCCATGATCAACGATCGATCCTGCGCAAGTTGGTCGACATTCAGTACGAGCGCAACGACATGAACCTCGTCCGGGGCAAGTTCCGGGTCCGGGGCGACACTATTGAGGTCCACCCCGCCTATGACGAGGTTGTGGTGCGCATCGAACTCTTCGGCGACGACGTCGAGTCGATCAGTGAGGTGGATCCGGTCACCGGTGAGCGGTTGCGCTCCATTGATGAACTCGTGGTGTTTCCCGCCTCCCACTATGTCGCCTCCGACGAGCGGATGCGGGCTGCGATCGCCCGGATTGAAGATGAGCTGCAGAAGCGTCTCACCCAGTTCGAGGGGGAGGGGAAGTTGTTGGAGGCGCAACGTCTGCGGATGCGGACCCAGTACGACCTCGAGATGATGGCGGAGATGGGCTACTGCAATGGCGTAGAGAACTATTCGGCGCCCATCGATGGTCGGGCGGCGGGGGAGCCCCCGTTCACGCTCCTTGACTACTTCCCCGACGACTTCCTGACAGTCATCGACGAGTCACACGTGGCCGTCCCCCAACTCAATGGCCAGTATGCCGGTGACCGTTCGCGCAAGGAGACGTTGATCGAACACGGTTTCCGACTGCCATCGGCTGCCGACAATCGGCCGCTTCGATTTGAAGAGGTGCTCGACCGGGTGGGTCAGTGTGTGTTCCTGTCAGCGACCCCCGGGCCGTTCGAGTTGGGTCACTCGAACCAGATCGTCGAACAGATCGTCCGACCCACGGGCCTGATCGATCCTGAGGTCATCGTGCGGCCAACCGAAGGACAGATCGACGACCTCCTGGGGGAGATCAACGATCGGGTGGCCAACGAGGACCGGGTGCTGGTGACCACGCTGACCAAGAAGATGGCGGAGGATCTCACCGATTACCTCCTCGAGCAGGGCGTCAAGGTGCGTTATCTCCATTCGGAGATCGACACGTTGGAGCGCATCGAGATCCTGCGTGACCTGCGACTCGGTGAGTTCGACGTGCTGGTCGGCATCAACCTGCTGCGAGAGGGCCTCGACCTCCCCGAGGTGTCCCTCGTGGCGATCCTCGATGCCGACAAAGAAGGGTTCCTCCGGTCCGAGACATCACTGGTGCAGACCATTGGTCGTGCTGCCCGGAACGTGGCCGGCCAGGTGATCATGTACGCCGACAAGGTGACGGACTCCATGCGGCGGGCCATTGCCGAAACCCATCGCCGACGGGTGGTACAGCAGGCGTACAACATTGAGCACGGCATTGAGCCGGCGACGGTACGCAAGGCCGTGACCGACATCCTGGCCATGATCCGCCCCGATGACGGGCGTACCCCAGTGCCCACCAGTGGCCGCCGACGCCGGGACGGCGATGGGGGACCGTCGGGTGTGAAGCGGCTGCTGGAGGGAACCGACATGGCTCCCGCCGACCTCGATCGCCTCATCACCACCCTGACCGAAGAGATGAACGAGGCGGCGGCTGATCTTCGTTTTGAGTACGCCGCCCGTCTCCGCGACGAGATCCGGGAATTGCAGCGAGAGGTGCGTGACGCCCTCTGAGGATCTGGCACCCCGGCTGACCAACGCTGCCGTCCCGATCGGTAGGCTGCCCCGGTGGCAGACAGGATGGTCATCCGAGGGGCACGGGAGCATAATCTCCAAGATGTCTCGTTGGACCTGCCCCGAGACCAGCTGATCGTCTTCACGGGTCTTTCGGGATCGGGGAAGTCCTCGCTGGCTTTCGACACCATCTACGCCGAGGGCCAGCGCCGTTACGTGGAGTCGTTGTCGGCCTATGCCCGGCAGTTCCTCGGCCAGATGGACAAGCCCGACGTGGACTTCATCGAGGGCCTGTCGCCGGCGATCTCCATTGACCAAAAGTCGGCGAGCCGCAACCCGCGATCGACGGTGGGCACCATCACCGAGGTCTATGACTACCTCCGCCTGCTGTTCGCCCGCATCGGGGTGCCGCACTGTCCCGACGACGGATCGGTGATCGCCCGCCAGACCCCTCAGCAGATCGTGGACCGCATCCTCGAGCTGCCCGAAGGCACCCGCTTCCAGGTCCTGGCGCCCGTCGTGCGGGGCCGTAAAGGGACCTACGACACGTTGTTGGCGGATCTCGCCTCACAGGGATTCACCCGGACCATCGTCGATGGAACACCTCACGAGATCGGCGAAGCGATTGAACTCGGACGTTACGAGACCCACACCATTCAGGTGGTCGTGGATCGCCTCGTCAGCAAGTCCGGGATCGAGCGCCGGCTCACCGACTCGTTGGAGACCGCCCTGCGGCTCGCCGACGGCGTCGCTGAGGTGCAGATCATGGGGGCGGGGAGCGCAGCAGAACGCGAGGAGGGTGCTGATTCGGCCGACGAGATGCTCCTGAGTTTCTCCCAGCATCTCGCCTGTCCCACGTGCGGGGCGTCCTACGACGTGCTCGCCCCCCGTTCCTTTTCGTTCAACTCGCCCTACGGGGCGTGCACAGCGTGCAGTGGGCTCGGCACCACTTTTGAAGCCGACCCCGAGCTCGTCGTTCCCGATCCGTCGATGTCGCTCGCGGAAGGGGCGATCGCCCCGTGGGCGGGGGCGAGGACCCAGTACTTCGCCCGGTTGCTCGAATCCTTGGCCGCCGAACATGAGATTGATCTCGATACCCCGTTCGCCAAACTCCCCAAGTCCGCCCAGAAGCTGATTCTCCATGGCACCGGGGCCCGGGTCGTCAATGTCCGCTATCGCAACCGGTATGGCCGCCAGCGCTCCTACACCGCCAAGTTCGAGGGCGTGTTGCCGTGGCTGGCCCGCCGGCACGCCGACGCCGAGAGTGACACCCAGCGGGCGCAGGCTGAGGGGTACATGCGCGAGGTGCCCTGCAGCGCCTGCAGCGGCGCCCGTCTGAATCCGTTCTCGCTCGCCGTTCGTGTCGGCGGATTCAGCATCGCCGAGTTGTGCGACCTGCCCATTGGTGAGGCGGCCAAGGCACTCGACGAACTTGAACTCTCTGAGCGTGACCGGATCATTGCCGAGCGTGTGGTCAAGGAGGTCAACGCCCGTATGGGGTTCCTGCTCGATGTCGGGCTTGATTACCTGTCGCTGTCACGTTCGGCCGGCACGCTCGCCGGCGGTGAGGCGCAACGGATCCGGCTGGCGTCACAGATTGGTTCGGGCCTCGTCGGGGTCCTCTACGTGCTTGACGAGCCGTCGATCGGCTTGCATCAGCGCGACAACCGCCGTCTCATCGACACGCTGGTCCGCTTGCGGGACCTTGGCAACACCGTGGTGGTGGTGGAACACGACGAGGAAACCATCCGGACTGCAGATCACGTCGTCGACATCGGCCCCGGTGCGGGGGAGCACGGGGGCCGCATCGTGCACTCGGGGACCTTCAAAGGTCTGTTGCGGGCCAAGGAGTCGTTGACCGGGCAGTATCTCGCCGGTCGCCGCACGGTGGCGGTGCCCGAGTCGCGCCGGCCGGGCTCGGGGGCTTCGATCGTGGTCCGCGGGGCACGGGAGCACAATCTCCGCGATGTCGATGTGGAATTCCCCCTCGGCCAATTCGTCTGTGTCACCGGGGTGTCGGGTTCGGGGAAATCAACGCTGGTCAACGACATCCTCCTGCGGTCGCTGATGGCTCACGTCTACGGCTCCCGCATCCCCCCGGGGCGTCATCGCCGCGTGGACGGCGTGGATCAGGTCGACAAGGTGATCGCCATCGATCAGACCCCCATCGGCCGGACCCCCCGTTCGAACCCTGCCACTTACACCGGCATGTTCGACCACATCCGCAAACTGTTCGCCCAGACGCCCGAAGCGAAGGTGCGGGGCTACCAGCCGGGGCGATTCTCGTTCAACGTGTCCGGCGGCCGGTGCGAAGCCTGTTCCGGTGACGGGACCCTCCGGATCGAGATGCACTTCCTGCCTGACGTCTACGTGCCGTGTGAAGTCTGCAAGGGCGCCCGCTACAACCGCGACACCCTGGAAGTGGAGTTCAAGGGACGCACCATTGCCGAGGTGCTCAACATGCCGTGCGAAGAGGCCCTCGAGTTCTTCTCCAACCAGCCTCCCATCGCCCGCCACCTCCAGACCCTCGTCGATGTGGGCCTCGGCTACGTCCGTCTCGGCCAGCCCGCCCCGACGCTCTCCGGTGGTGAGGCCCAGCGGGTGAAACTGGCAAGCGAGTTAGCCAAGCGGTCCACCGGTCACACCATGTACATCCTTGACGAGCCGACCACCGGCCTGCACTTCGAGGACGTGCGACGCCTGTTAATGGTCTTGGGGCGACTCGTCGACGCCGGGAACAGCGTCCTTGTGATTGAACACAATCTCGACGTGATCAAGACCGCAGACTGGATCATCGACATGGGTCCTGAGGGCGGCCGAGGTGGGGGAACGGTTGTGGCTGAAGGAACCCCCGAGGAGGTGGCGGCCAACCCGGCGAGCCACACGGGCCGGTTCCTCGCCCCGTATCTCGACGCCTCCTGACACTGGGGTCGAGTTCTGCCTGCACTGGCTGCGGTCAGGCGATGTCGAGCATGCGCTGGAGGGCAACCCGGGCCCAGTGGGCGGTGTCCTCGTCGACCGTGATGCGGTTGAGGACCCGGCCGTCGACGAGGTTCTCGAGCACCCAGGCCAGATGCTGCTGATCGATGCGCGACATGGTCGAACATGGGCAGATCACCGGGTCGAGGGACACCACAGTCTTGTCCGGTGTCTCGTCGTCGAGTCGATGGACCAGATTGATTTCAGTTCCGACGGCAATGGTCGATCCCGGGGGTGCCTCGGCGATGTAGCGCACGATGAAGTCGGTGGACCCCACGGCGTCAGCGAGAGCACACACGTCGTGGGCACATTCAGGGTGGGCGACGACGAGCCCGTCGGGGTGCTCGGCCCGAAAAGCCTCCACGTGTGTGGGTCGAAACCGTTGGTGCACGGAGCAGTGGCCCTTCCAGAGGAGGAACGTGGCGTCCTTGACGTCAGCTTCCCCGAGGCCGCCCATCTCAAGATGGGGATTCCACACCCGCATGTGGGCCTCGGTGAACCCCATGGCATGGCCGGTGTTGCGCCCGAGGTGCTGGTCGGGGAAGAACAGGACCTGATCGCCGCGCCGCCCATCGTCGCGGTAGCGACCCTTTCCGAGGGCCCACTCGAGCACGGCACGGGCGTTGGTTGAGGTGCATACGGCGCCACCGTTTCGACCGACGAACGCTTTCAGCGCGGCTGCCGAGTTCATGTAGGTGATGGGGACAATGCGTTCAGTATCAACGATTCGCCCCAGGGTCTCCCACGCTTCTTCGACGGACTCGAGGTCGGCCATGTCGGCCATGGAGCAGCCGGCGTTGAGATCGGGGAGGATCACCTGCTGGTGTTCACCGGTGAGGATGTCGGCCGACTCGGCCATGAAGTGCACGCCGCAGAACACGATGAAGTCGGCGTCGGTGCGTTCCTGAGCGAGTCTTGAGAGCTGGAACGAGTCGCCCCGGGCATTGGCCCAGCGCATCACGTCGTCGCGCTGGTAGTGATGGCCGAGGATGAATAACCGGGGGCCGAGGGCACCCTTGGCGGACGCGATCATGGTCGCCAGATCGTCGTCGTCAGCGGTGGCGTAACGCTCAGGGAGCGGGGTCTGCAACCGGAACATGGGCTCCGTCCTTTTCAGATGGGACTCCGGTTGTGTGCCGGTGGGGACAGCCTGGACGCCTCGCCACGGGGATGTCGGCACCGGAGCCGATATGTCGCCGGGATCTCCAGGCCGGCGTTCTCCCACTGTACCGGGTTGCCCGGCCGGCGTGCGGCTCACGCCGTGGTCGTACGATGTCGGCGTGGTTCGACGCCCGCCAGCCGGCACCATTCCTGATTCACCTGGTTCGTATCAGTTCTGTGACGCCGATCACCGTGGAACCCGCGTGCTGGTAGATGCCGCCGCCCAGGGCGCTTCCGGTGTTGCCGACAATTTGCGCCGAGCCTCGGAGTTCCAA
>JALRFT010000284.1 GCA_023261915.1 Acidimicrobiales bacterium
GGCGTTCTCCAACAGCGGCTCCCTCCCCGCCGACATGGTCTACCTCGAGGCTTCCCCCCAAACCGTCACCCCCGGTGATGGCAAGGTGGCGGCAAGCGACGAACGCAATGTCCTCACGGCGCGCACCCCGTTCATCATCCGGCGTGAGCGCGGCACGGCGAACGGCTTCATCTACTCGATAGCCGCGCTCGCCCCCTTCGGCGAACAGCCCGGTGACCAGCCCAGCACCAGCCTCTGGAACGGGCGCCTCGCCTTCCACTTCGGTGGTGGCGTGGGCATTGGCCACAACCAGGGGAAGATCTCTTCGGGCAACGCTCTCTACACCCAGGAGCTGCAGCGTGGCTACGCCATCTTGTACTCGACGGGAACGGGAACGAGCCAGCACTACAACCTCGCCCTCGGCGGCCGGACTGCGGTGGCCACCAAGGCCCGCTTCGTCGAGGTGTACGGCCAGCCCGACTACACCATCGGTGTCGGCGGCTCGGGAGGCGGCATCCAGCAGTACGTCTACGGCCAGAACCACCCGGGCCTCCTTGACGGCGGCGTGCCGCAGTACTCCTACCCCGACATGGTGTCCCAGACCATCCACATCGGTGACTGCGAACTGCTCGAGCACTACTTCGAGAAGACCGATGCGACCAACCGTCGCTGGAAGACGGTCGAGAACCGCATCCCCGTCATCGGCCTCAACGCCGAATCGAAGCCGCGCAACGACTCAACATTCAGCGAACTTGGTGCGCCGCTCTACGTCATTTACCGGAACCTCGGCTTCTCGGCACCCACGGTCCCGTCAAATACCGACTCTCAGGGATCGGGCCTCACTCCCCCGCTGACTGAGTGTCGGGCGGCGTGGACCGGTCTGACCCCGAGCGCCATGAACCCGACGTTCCAGACCATCGACAACATTGAGCGGGTTGAGGGCTACGACCTCTCCGAGGTGGAGTTCACCCACTGGGACGACGCCGGTGAGGTCTACGGCTACGACGAGGAGGGCTGGGCCCGCGTGCCATGGGGCAACGTCGGGGTGCAGTACGGCCTGCGGGCCGTGTCCGAGGGTCGACTGACCCCGTCGGAGTTCCTGCGCCTCAACGCTCTGGTCGGGTCGTGGAAGGACACCAAGGATCAGTCTCCGGAGAAGTTGCCCTACTCGGCGGCAACGTCGGGACAGGATGCCGACCAAGTGCTGCTGAACCTCCTCATTCAGTCCAACCCGCAACCGCAGGCCGGTGAATCAGCCATCCAGACGGCAGCCCGACTCGCTGCAGCACGCGCCCAGTTCGACATCTGGGCCAGCGGGAACATGAACCTGTCCCCCGACGGCGTCACCCCGGCACCACGTCGTTCCGGCGACCCCATCGCCATCGAGAACGCCATGTCGGACGGTCTCGTGTTCACCGGACGGAACCCCGACACGGGCGCACTCTTCGACCTGCCGATGATCGACTGGCGTCACTACCTTGAAGAAGACCTGGACATGCACAATTCGCACCAGTCCTTCGCCACCCGTCAACGACTCATCAACGCCCGGGGCAACTACGACAACCAGCTCGTCTGGTTCACCGACGCCCGACCGGCCCGGGGCTGGGACCAGACCCCACAGGCCTTCGACGTCATGGAGGACTGGATCACCACCATGAAGGCGAACCCCGGCATGACCGCCGGTCAGGCCAAGGTGGCGATGGCGAACCCCCTCGGTACCGATGCCTGCTTCTCGGTCAACGGTGTCCTCCAAGACAACGGGGCCACCGTGTGGAACGGCATTCTTGATGACCAGGCACCCGGGGCGTGCACGAACCGGTACAAGGTGTACTCGACCTCGCGCATCGAAGCCGGTGCGCCCATCACGGGTGACTCCGTCTCCTGTGGTGCCACCCCGGACATGGCGCCGCTCATCCCGGTGCGCACGGCGGTCAATAGCGGCTACTACGGGGTGTGGAACCCAACTGAGGCCCAGATCGAACGACTTGAGGAGATCTTCCCCACCGGTGTGTGCGGGTACGGCTCGTTCCACACTTCCACGCCAGAACTTCCCGGCACCCCCTTCACTGACCTCGGATCGCGGCCGTGGCTCCAGACGCCCGTCAAGTGGGCCAAGGCTCTCGGCATCACCGCCGGTGTCAGCGAGACCAGCTTCAACCCTGATGGTCGGGTCGACCGTGCTCAGATCGCCGCCTTCCTCTGGCGACTCGTGGGCGAACCCCGCAGCAATCGTGCGAGCCAGCCCTACAGCGACGTGCCCATCGGCTCGTACTACGACACGGCCGTGCGGTGGCTCGTCGACGAAAACCTCACCCAAGGTCTCGGTAACGGTTACGGCTCGACAGCCCCCGTGACCCGAGCGCAGGTGGCGATGTTCCTGTGGCGCCTCGCCGGCAGCCCCGTGCTCATCGGCGGTGCCCCCTTTGACGACGTCCCCGCAGGCGTCTGGTTCACCCCGGCGATCCGTTGGGCCAAGGCCGAGGGCGTAGTCAACGGCCGCAGCGCCACCATCTTTGACCCCTACGCCCCGGTCACCCGGGCCGAGCTCGTGGCCCTCCTCTACCGCTACGCCGTGCCACAGCAAGTTTGCCCGACCGATGAAGCGGTCACTCTGGCCTGCTGACAACCGCTCAACTGGTCTCCCATCGCATCGCGCTCAGAGCGAGGCGGTGGGGGGCCCACAACGGTCCCCGAGCGAGGCGAGGTAGAGACCGACGAGATCGTCGACTCCATCCGTTGAGAGATGGACGGTGTCGATAAGCAACTCGGGTGCGTCAGGTTGCGCCTGCTGGCGAGCGAGGTGTTCCGTCCAGTCAACGAGTCGCACCCCGCGGCGTTCGGCCACGGCGGCGAGCGCCGCGTTCGTCGCCCTCGCCCGGTCAAGGAGTGAGCCCTCCTCATCAGTCACGATGTTCTCGTGCACCGTCATGAGGAGGACACAAGACGGATTGCCCAGTTGATCAAGGAGCAGTTCCAGATCGGCTGCCGACTGCTCAGGGGGGACTCCTCGCAACACGTCGTTGGTCCCCAGGTTCAGTACCACCGCCTCGGGCCCCTCGGCCCCCAGGCGTGCCGCCTCACCGGACATCTCGGCGATGGTGACTCCCGACCTCGCCCGGATGTCGACCTGCCAGTCCTCGGGAGCCCGCTGCTCGAGGGCCGTAGCCGTCTGCACGGTGATGGAGTCACCGAGGAAACCGACCACTGGCTGGTTCTCAAAAAGAGTGCAGGCTCCTCCGGCCACAACGAGTCCTCCCGCCACACACCCGAGGGTCAACCAGATCGGTAGTCGGCGTCGACGCCGCTCGGAAGACCATTCGCGAAACATGCCGATTTCACGGTATCGGCAGTCCCGGCTGCTCCAACGAGCAGCGATTGTTCAGTCGCTGCGGCCGGGCCGCCAGAACACTGCGAGTAGCGCTGCGGTGCCCCCGAAACCGAGGGCGACGGTTGCGAGCATGGGGGTCCACCCCAACCAGCCGAGGTTCCAGAGGTCATCGAGCGACCACGCTCCGGGACCGACGGTGCCGATGGCGATGGCTACCACTGAGACAATGGCCACGTACTCCCATCCCTGACCGGGGCGGAAGATGAAGAACCCGTTGGAGCGGTGGGCGGTGATCCACGCCACCAGCATCACGCCGAGCAGCGCACCCGCAGCCACCGGGGTGAGCAGGCCGACGATGAGGAGGACCCCCGCAATCGACTCGGTGACACTCGCCAGTAGGGCGTGGAGCTTCCCCGGGCGCAGACCAAGGGAGTCGAACCATCCGGCGGTGCCGGCAAGGCCGCCCCCACCGAAGAGGTGGTTCCACCCGTGGGCGAGGATCATTGCCCCCACCCCGACCCGCAAGAGCAAGAGCGCCAGATTGATGGCCTGCGCCCCTGACGTCGTGATTTCGTCCACCGTTGCCCCCTCAGCCTGCTGGAGCCGGATCGGAACCGTTGTTGACCCGGCCATCTTTCAACTGATGACGGTAGCGGTGCCGGAACATCCCGAACGCCACCATGCCAACCAGCATGGGAATCCAGTACGACGCCAGGCGGTAGGCGAGAGTGGCAACGACCGCCAACGATGCCGGCACACCCGCAACGGTGAGCGTTGCCGTGAGACCGGCCTCAACAAACCCCAGACCCCCAGGGGTGAGAGGCACCATGGCGAGTACCTGCGAGGCAACGAAGGCAAGCAGGACGAGGGCCGGATTGGGGTCCGCCCCCACGGCGAGAAGCGCCACGAGCAGAGCGGAGTAGTCGAACATGGAACGACCCACCGAGGCGGTCAGGGCCTGCCACCACTGGGACTGCATCGACGTACGAACCTGATTGCGTTCCTCCACCAGACGATCAGGCAGGTCGGTCGACGGGGGGTTGCGACGCATGACCGTGTTGCGGATCCACTCGATGACCCCCCCGATCCATCGCAGGAATCCATCGGAGAAGAGGAACGTGGACCCGGCGGCAACCATGATGACGAACACCACGCCGCCGAGGAGGGCGGCACGCACGAGGCCTGAGGCCACCGAACCGCCGATCATGGCGGGAATGGCCAACACGGGCAGGCTCAACACCACGGCCACAGTGAGCAGCGACACCGCCGTGAGGCTCGACGCCGCCCGGGCGGTGGCAATGCCGGCGTCGGCGAGCATGCGGAACTGCAGCGCCATGCCGGCTGCCGCCCCACCGGGAACCAGTCGGCTGAAGGCATTGCCGGCGAGTTGGGAAGTGGCGACGACGAACCACTTGCGGGTCTGGAGGGCTATGCGGAGCAGGTACCACACACATACGAAGCTCAGCGCCTGAAGTCCGAGAATCAGCGGGAACCACAGCGGGTTGACTCGACGCAGGTCCTCAACCGACCCGAGCACCCGCAGCAGCGATGGCGCCAGCAGGTAGAGGCAGACCGCGGTGATGGAGAGCCATACGATGCGCCAGAGAATCCGCCGCCGAACGGCACTGCTCGGTCGTTCTTCGGCGAGCAGGACGTCGGCCGCCTCAGCACCGGACGAATCCTCCACCCGGCGTGCCCGGGGCCAACCCGTCGGCATCACCTCTTCGGACCCAGCAGCGGGGGCCCCCTGCGCCTCTTCTGCCACCCTGTCACGCTAGCCGTATCGGCTCCGCCCCCGGTGGGAAACGCACCTGCGACGTGGTCCTACACGCTGAGTAGGGTTTCGCCGTGGCCAGCCCGAGGGTGCCTGTACGTCTTGACTTCCGACCGCGCGCCCTCCTTCTGATCATCGGGTTCGTGCTGGCCGGATATCTGGTGCTGACCTCCCTGCAGGCCAGCGTCGGCGTGCTCACCTCCCTGCTCGTGGCCGGCATCGTCGCGGCCCTGCTGCGGCCGTTCGTGTTGGCCCTCGCCACACGAATGCGCCTCGGACTCGCCGTCGGGCTTGTGCTCGCTGCAGGGATCCTCATCGCCGGGGGCCTGCTGGTGGCGACGGCATTCGACCTCAACAACGCCACCACAGCCATTGCCGAAGACCTCCGGGCCTCGATCGACCGCGTTCCGACCGACTCGGTGGCCGGCCAGAGCATCGACGCCCTCGACCTTCGCGAACGAAGTGTCGAAGCCATAGAGAACATCCCGACGCGGCTGGTCTTCGGCAGCGACAGCCCGCTCGGCGGCGTCGACCGAGCCTCGCGCGCACTACTCCTCTTCATCCTCGGTTTCGTCTTCGTCACCCGTGGACCCGACCTCATCCGCGGCACAATCGGACTTGTCCGTGACGAACGCACCCGATCCACACTGACGGTCGCCGTGCGCGCTGCGTACCACGTCGGAGGCTCGGCGACCCGTCGCATCCTCGCGGTGGCCGCGCTCAACGGCATCGTGGCGGGACTCCTCTCACTGCTCATCGGACTCCCGGCACCACTCGCCCTCGGATTGTGGGCGGCCGGCTGGAGTCTCGTGCCGGCGGCCGGTCTCGCCATCGGGTGGGCGCCCGTGATTGCGCTCGCCTTCGGGGTCGGGGGGGTCGCCGGTCTCAGCGGGGAGAGCGGCGGGTTGGCAGCGGGGTTGGTGGCCGTGGCCGTGCTCGCCGCCGTCGTGACTGGCCGACTGTGGCTGCTGCGCAACTGGGTGGCGGAGCGCACGGTGCGAGTGAACCGGGTCGTGCTGGCACTGATGTTCCTTGGAGGATGGAACCTCGCCGGCATGGTGGGAGGCATCGTTGGGGTCTTCCTCGCAGCGGCGTTCTCCGCAGCGGTGGCGGCCACGGGCAGTCTCGGTACGGTCGGAGTCGACTGGCTCGACGATGGGGCCCTCGACTCCGACGAGGATCAAGCGAGCAGCGATGAGCAAGACCACGTGAAGTCGGACGCACCGACATCACTGCCACCGACCCTCGGAGCAGCCTTTGAACAAGCTGGCGTCGATGAGAACGGCCAGCAACGGCCAATCGATCTGCAGGTGGATGTGTCGATCGGTTCGGGAGTTCTGGCCATTGCTCTGCTCGCAGCCCTCACCGTGGGGTGGTACTTCATCTTCGAACAATCAGGAGTCGGTATTGCCCTGCTCATCGGGTTCGTCGTTGCACTCGCACTCAACCCGGTGATCGGACGAGTCGCCCGTCGCACCAACAACCGTCAGACCGCCATCACACTGGTCGTGACGCTGTTCGTGCTTGCCGCCGCCGCCTTCGCCACCTTTGCGGTTCCAACTGCCGTTGACCAGGCTCGCACCATCCCTGACCAAGTTCCGCTCCTCGTCGAACAACTCGATGACCTCCCCCTCGTCGGACCGACGTTGGCCAACCTGAACCTCAGTACCCGACTCGACGAGGCGCTCGACGGGCTACCCCAGACACTCGATTCCCAGGACACCGCCATCAATTCTCTGGTCTCGAGCGCCGGCGACGGTCTCGTCGCTGCGCTGTGGGCCTTCATCCTCGTGGTGTGTCTGCTGGCCGACGGGCCGGCACTGCTGCGCGGACTCCACGACGCCATTCCCGCCCGTCGTCAGCCCCGCGTGGAGAGACTGTCGGATCTCGCCTACCGCTCCTTTGGTCGCTACTGGGGCGGATCGGTCCTGCTCGCCGCCATCAACGCTGCCATCGTGACCACCATCGCGCTCGCTGCGAGTCTCCCGATGGCACCCATTCTCGGACTGTGGGCCGGAATGTGCTCACTGATTCCTCAGATCGGGGGACTACTCGGAGGTGGGGCGCTCGTGATCATCGCCTTCGCCCAGGGTCTCGTACCCGGGCTGATCGTGCTCGCCGTCTACCTCGTGTGGCAGACCGTGGCCAACAACGTCCTGCTCCCCGTCGTCATCGGTAAGTCGGTACAACTGTCCCCACTGGCCGCCATGAGCGTGATCCTCTTGGGACTCGCCGTCGGCGGAGTCATCGGCGCCATCTTGGCCACCCCACTCGCCGGAGTCGTGAAACTCGCCTACCGCGAACTCAGACCGGGCGCCGACCAGTCCCACACCACACCCGACACCGACCCCCCACCACTCGCCTCAAGCACCTGAGCGACGAGATCGCTGGGTGCATGCGCACCGGTGTCTACAGCCAGTGAGCCACGCCACGGCTCCTGGCGGAGCGCAAGGAGTTCCGCCACCTCCACAGTTGCGTCCGACCCGCCGGTGGTCTGTTTCTCGACTCGTTCCCGGATCCGACGGTGGGCCACCTGCGGGTCACAGACACACTGGATGGACATAAGGTCGGCGTCACATGACACGGCGAGTGCTCGAGCAGCCTCGCGCTCGGTCAGGCTCGTCCACGACGCGTCGAGGATGACTGAAAACCCATTCCGCAACAGTTCCCGGGCACGGTGGCGCAACTCGGCATAAACGGCGGCGACGGCAGCAGGGGCATAGAGGCGTTCACGGACTTCGGGCGGGGGCTCGACGTCGGGAGGGAACCCGGCGAGTTGTCGCCGCACGGCATCAGAGCGCAGGACCGGCCACCCGGTGACGTCGGCGAGGGCACGAGCCAGCGTCGTCTTCCCCACTCCTGGTAGTCCCCCAACGAGGACGAGTCGCACCGCACCAACACGAAGGTGGGCAAGGGCGAGATCCAACAGTGCATCGGCGCGGGCGCCTGCGACCGCTACCACCTCGGGGTCGGTGGTCTGGCTTGCCCGCAGGCAGTTGACCTTGCCACGAACCAGCGCATAGCGGGCCACGTGGTGATGCATGAGGGTGTTGTGCACGACTCCGGGATCTCCCAATGCCTCCGCCCACGCCGTCACGAACGATCCGGCCGCTTCCGGGGCGCCCAACCGCTCAAGATCCATGGCGAGGAATGCGACGTCGGCAAGAACATCCACATGGCGAAGACGGTCGTCGAATTCCAGGCAGTCGAGCACCCGAGGACCCTCCGGAGTGCAGAACACGTCATCAGCCTGCAGGTCACCGTGTCCGTCGCAGATTCTCTCGTCGGACACCCGCCGATCGAAAAGCCGTTGACGACCACGGAGATACTTGTGAGCGCGCTCTTGTGCTTCATTCACGCCATCGGGATCAACCAGGGTCGGGCCGGCTCGCCGCAGTTCCTCGAAGGATTCGTCCCATACGGCGGCGATACCCGACAACGATCCGTCACCGCTGATGGCGGGTGAGCGTGGCGCCCGGCGGTGGAAGTCCGCCATGAGTTTCGCCAGGGCTTCGAGGCAGCTGTGGGCGTGGGGAGAGTGCTCTGCCACCAGGGTGGCGAGGCGCCGACGGGGGTCCATGCGCCGCATCACCACCACAGGTTCGAGATGCCCATCATCATCGGGGAGGTCAACCACCCCGAGATAGACGTCGGGGCTGAACCGTCGATTCAGCTGGACCTCGCGTTCGCAGGCCCATCGGCGCCGCTCGACCGTGCTGAAGTCAACGAAGGGAAACCGCACCGGCTTCTTACGCTTGAAGACTCGATCACCAGCGAACAGCAGGGTCGAGATGTGGGTCTCGACCACAGTGTCGAACCACTGGGGATCGAGTGACGCTGGGGTGGGGGGATCAGGTGACATGCGGCCCTCGGTCGCTCTGGCGTGACCCGGTGTGTGCGGTCACGGTCCCCCGCTGCGACGGTATCGGGGGACCGGTAGGCTCCCGACCGATTAATCGAATACCCGCTCGAGCACTGACCGCCGAGAGCAACAGGACCCCATGGATCGCAACGAGGACGACGAAGAACGAGGCGGGGGCCGCTCTCGTTCGGGCGCGGGGGACGACCAGCCAATGAACACCACGGCGTCGCTCCGGACGCCGGACCAGCCCCTCCAGCAGCCCGGTGACCCGGTGGTCATGGCCCGGCGGCTGAGTCGGGTCGGGATCGCAGCGTTCCTGGCCTCGACACGTGCCGCCCGTGAATCACTCGGCGCTGATCCGAGCCCGTCACGCGGGGAGGACGTCGGGATCGGGGCGATGGCGCTTCTCAGGGAGACGTCACTGAGTGCCGGTCGCTTCGCCGGCAAGGCGGTCAACGACGTCGCCGCACGAATGAACCCGCTCGTGAAACGCGCCGAGGGGCTGCCTGGCGTGGGACCGGTGGTCGCTGCCGGACGTATCGGGGTCGGTTCCACACTCTCCACGCTCGCTGACACGGGTCGGGCCGAACGACGACTCGCCGACGCCGAGGGAAACATGGTCGTCGAGCGCACCGTGGCCGCCGTAGCGGGAAGCGACCTGCTGCCCGACGCTGCTGCTGCCACCGTCGCCACTCTGCCCAAGGCCCTCGACTCTGTGCTCCCCGTGGTGGTGGAGCGGATCGCCGCCGAGCCTGACTTGCTCGTGCCTCTCGTCACCGGAGTGCTCACCCAACTCTCCAACGACCCCAAGATCGTCGCCCCCCTCGTCGACAGTGTCATCGGGGAACTCACCGAGGATCCCGACCAGCTGCTCACCTTGGTGACCAGGATTCTCGACCCGGTCGTGGCCGCCGCCATCCCGGTGGCGCTCCAGCAACTCACCGCCAACCCCGATGCCATCCGCACCCTCATCTGGGATCAGTCCGGTGGACTCGCCGACGAGCTCGCCAACTCGTTCCGGGCCCGCATGGTCTCTGCTGATGACGGCATCAACCGCATCACCGATCGTCTCTTCGGCCGCACCCGCCGCGCCCGCAAGGCGGCTGCGGCAGCGGGGGCCGCATCGTGACCACCTCCATCACCCCGACCACCGACCGGGCCCGTCGGGTCACGCGCAATCGCCCCTCGGGTCCGGGGCGACGGGGTGAACCGGCGGGGTTCATGACCCGAGCCGTCGCCTACGTCATCGACGCCGTGGTGGTGGTGCTACTCATGAGCCTCGGGGCCTACGCCCTCGACGCCGTCGTCCTGTTGGCCACGGGTACGACCACCGGCACCGATTTCGGAGGCATGCCGAGTGGGTGGATCGTGACCCTCATCACGGCGAGCACCGTCAACCTCGTCTACCTCACCCTTGGCTGGTGGCTGTTCGGCCGGACGGTCGGCAAGCTCGTGGTCGGGGTGCGGGTCGTCGGCGCAGACGGTCGGTCGCCCTCGTTCTTCCGGTCGCTGGTGCGAGCGCTGATGTACGCCGTCTCGGCGGTGTTTGGGCTGGGGTTCGCGTGGGTTGGCCTACGCCCGCAGCGACGGGCTTGGCATGACTACGCGGCGCGTACGTGGGTTGTCTACGACTGGTCCGCCCACTCAATGTCGAACTACGACGAGGACCCGCTCCCACCCCGAAGCTGACGGGAGAGCCCAATAGCCCAGACGTGCTGGAGCAACACGAGGGCGAAGGTCAGTACGCCGAGTGGGAGATGGATCGACGCCGACTCCGCACTGTTGCGACCGGCGTAACCAAGTCCGGTGAGTACAAACAACAACAGCAACACGATCCCCGAGACGATGAGCTCACGCTTGGGCACTCTGGCGATGAGCGCCACCACGGCAATGATGAACCCCACGACAAACGAGGCGTTACCGATGTAGCCGTGCACATTGATCTGTCCAAGACCGGCGGTGTAGCGACCGGCGAGGACGGCCTGGGCAAGAACCAGGAGCACCAGCACGGCGGTGAGGGGGACGAAGAGCCGGACGGCTCCGGGGCGTACCGATGAGGAGGGTGAAGTCATAGGGAGAGCCTGCCACATGACACGGGGCCCTCCTGCGTTCCCATCCACCAGCATCGCCGAGCAAGCCTTTACCGTTTCTGACGGCGCCACTGGCGTTGGTCCGGCAGTTGCCGGCATGACTCGGGAGGTCCCCCATGAAACTTGCGACTCGTCTCGGTGCCGAATTCCTCGGCACCTTCGTGCTCGTTCTCGGCGGTACCGGCAGTGCCGTACTCGCCGCCAAGATCATCGATCCCAACACCGGGAGTAACGAGTTGGGCATCGGCATCCTCGGGGTGTCACTCGCCTTCGGTCTCACGGTGCTCGTGATGGCCTACGGCGTGGGTCACATCTCGGGCGGCCACTTCAACCCGGCAGTCACGATCGGTCTCGTGGTGGGCAAGCGCTTCGACGTCAAGGACGCCCTCCCCTACATCGTCACCCAGGTGGTGGCCGCCATCGCCGCCTCGGCGACGGTGCTCGCCATTGCCTCCGGACAGGCGGGAGCCTCGAGTGCAGCCATCCGTGAGGGTGGTCTCGCCGCCAACGGTTACGGCGACCTCTCGCCGCAGGGTTACTCCTTGGGTGCCGGCCTCATCGCCGAGATCGTGCTCACGGCGATCTTCGTCATCATCATCATGGGGATCACCAGCCGCAAGGCGCCCAAGGGTTTCGCCGGGGCTGCGATCGGTCTGGCCCTCACCCTCATCCACCTCATCAGCATCCCGGTCACCAATACCTCGGTGAACCCTGCCCGCTCCACCGGGCCTGCGCTGCTCGCCGGCGGCGAGTACCTCGGCCAGCTGTGGATGTTCTGGGTGGCGCCCATTGCGGGTGGCATCATCGGGGCGCTCATCTACCGCTTCGTCGGCAGCAACGACGAGGAGGGTGCTGAGGCCACGGCCTGATCACCCCAACGCCTCTAGCCCATGATCACCAACGGCCCCGCAGCAATGATGCTGCGGGGCCGTTGACGTCAGGACTTCAAGTTCAGGTTCCGGGCTGCGGCAACACCCGAAGGTAGGGCTTCACCGTGGTCCAACCGTCGGGGAACAGTTCGGCCGCCTCCTCATCGGACACGGCTGCGCCGATGATCACGTCCTGCCCCTGCACCCAGTCGGCGGGGGTGGCGACCTTGTACTTGGCCGTGAGTTGCAGCGAATCGATGACCCGGAGCACCTCGTCGAAGTTCCGGCCCGTTGATGCCGGATAGGTGAGCGTGAGCTTCACCTTCTTGTCTGGTCCGATGACGAACACCGAACGCACGGTCAGTGTGTCGTCGGCATTGGGATGGATCATGTCGTAGAGATCCGAGACCGTGCGGTCGGGGTCGGCGATGAGGGGGAACTCGACCGCGGCGCCCTGGGTCTCAGCGATGTCCTGCGACCACGCTCCGTGACTCCCGACGGGATCAACTGACAGACCAATGACCTTGACCCCACGCCGATCGAACTCGGCCGCCAGATGGGCGACCCGACCGAGTTCGGTGGTGCAGACCGGGGTGAAGTCCTTGGGATGGCTGAAGAGCACCCCCCAGGAGTCACCCAACCACTCGTGGAAGCCGATGGTGCCTTGGGTGGTCTCAGCAGTGAAATCGGGGGCGATATCGCCCAGTCGGAGGGACATGTCAGTGCTCTCTTTCCTCGGGAACCGCCGTAACGATGGCAGCGGACCCGTTCAGTTGGGGTCAATAACTATAAATCCGATCATATTTGTCGGCTTTTGCCACCGCAACCCGGAGCGAGGATGAACCCGGCCCCCGAGCAGTCGGGCAGAGCGCTCTGGAGCAACCAACCACCGAGGCGATCGACGGTTCGTCAATTGGTCCCGCCGGGCAATAGCCTCACAGAGCCCCGTCACCCTCCACCCCCCGGAGACCGCATGTACCGCTCGATCGCCCGTTGGTGCTTCCGTCGCGGCTGGGTGGTGGTGGCGTTGTGGCTGGTGGCACTGATCGGGGTCAACGCCACGGCGGGTGCCCTCGGACCCGGCTTCAGCACCGAGCTCGAGACCCCGGCATCAGAGAGCAGCGACGGCCTCGATGTCCTGTTCTCCGCCTTCCCTGGCGCCGATGGCGGGTTCGGCGGTTCGATCGTGTTCCGCAACGACGCCGGCGTGACCGGCGACGAGGTGGCTATCCCGGCGGGGGCATTCCTCGCCGAGATCGACGCCATCGACGGCGTCGAGGTGATCGACCCCTTCGCCGCCGGTGCAGCCTCGCCCTTCGTTTCCCCTGACGGCACGATTGCGCTGGCTCGCATCACCCTTGGTGACTCCGTCGCTCCCGGCACCGCGGCGGAGATTGGCAGCCAGATCCGGGGACTCCTCCCTGACATCCCCGGCACCCAGATCGAGATCGGTGGTCAGGCGCTCTCGTCGTTCGAACCCCCCGAATCCGAGTTGATTGGTATCGCCTTCGCCATCGTCATCCTCGTGGTGGCCTTCGGGTCGGTCCTCGCCATGTTGCTGCCCATCGGCGTCGCCCTCGCCGGCGTCGGGACGGGCGGCCTGGGCGCAGTGGCGATCCTCAGTCACGTGGTCACCATCCCTGAAACTGCACCCTTCATCGGGATCATGATCGGTCTCGGAGTCGGTATTGACTACGCCCTGTTCATCCTCACCCGTTACCGCGAACTCACCCGCGACGGCATGGATGCTCCCGACGCCATGGCCGAGGCGCTCCACACCGCAGGCCGAGCCGTCGTCTTCGCCGGCATCACCGTCATCCTGTCGCTCCTCGGCATGCTGCTCGTCGGTCTCCAGTTCGTCAGTGGCTTCGGTCTCGCCGCCGCCACCACCGTGCTGGTCACCCTCATCGCCTCCATCACCCTTGTCCCCGCACTCGTCGGTCTCACCCACACCCGCATCGAGCGCACCCGTTGGCGGGGCCTCATCGCTGCGGGGGCCGCAGCGGTGGCGATGCTCGGCCTCGGGCTGGGCCTGCGGCCCTTGGCCCTCGCCGGTGCTCTCGCAGCCGTCCTCACCGTCACGCTCGGCAGCGCTATTCCCGCTCTCCGACGAGAAGTCGCTCTCCGCCGACCGCCCGATATCCGATCCACGTTCTCGTACCGCTGGAGCCGTCTCATCCAGGCCCATCCCGCCACGTTCGCCATTGCCGGCGCTGGACTTCTTCTTCTCCTCACCTTGCCGGTGTTCGGGCTGCGACTGGGGTTCGCAGACGAAGGGAACTCGCCTGAGGACACCACCACTCGGCGGGCCTACGACCTGATCGCTGAAGGATTCGGTCCGGGGGCCAACGGCCCGATGGTGATCATCGTCAAAACTGCCGATGGTGCGAACGATGCCGCGTCTGAGACCGCCAACGAATTGGCAACGGCCGTGGCACAGGATCGCGGTGTCGCCGAAGTGTCGGGGCCGATCCCTTCCGCTGATGGCACGGCGTGGCTGCTGCAGGTCGAACCCACGACAGCACCTCAGGAAGAGATCACCGAGGAGACCGTCGACCGATTGCGAGCCGAGGTAGTGGCACCAATCGAGAACGCCGGTGGCGTCGACGTGTTCGTGACCGGCGCCGTGCCAATCCGGATCGATTTCAGCAGCTACCTCGCCGGGCGCATCGTCGTGTTCTTCATCGCCGTTCTCGCCGTGTCATTCCTCCTTCTCGCCATGGTGTTCCGATCGCTACTGGTGCCCCTCAAGGCCGTCATCATGAACGTGCTCTCCATCTCGGCCGCCTACGGCGTGGTGGTGGCCATCTTCCAGTGGGGCTGGTTGAGCTCGATCTTCGGGGTTGAGCCCGCACCAGTGGAACCGTTCGTCCCCATGATGCTTTTCGCCATCGTGTTCGGACTGTCCATGGACTACGAGGTGTTCCTGCTCAGCCGCGTCCGGGAGGAATACACCCGCACCGGCGATCCGCACGGGTCCGTCGCCGACGGACTCGCCGCCACCGCCCGGGTCATCACGGCGGCCGCCGCCATCATGGTGGTCGTGTTTGGGGCCTTCCTCCTCGAAGACGACCGCATCGTCAAGCTGTTCGGTACGGGATTGGCGGTGGCCGTGCTGCTCGATGCCACCGTGGTGCGCATGGTGCTGGTGCCCGCCACTATGGAACTTCTCGGCGCCCGCAACTGGTGGCTTCCGGCATGGCTCGAACGCCTACTCCCCCGCATTGACGTGGAAGGCCACGGCCCCCACGACAGCAAGGCCGATCACACCGCACGCAGCGACGAGGTGCGCGTGGGCGCCGACTGACCAACGGTTGCT
>JALRFT010000319.1 GCA_023261915.1 Acidimicrobiales bacterium
GCCCGAGAAGGGAATCGAACCCTTGACCTGCTCATTACGAGTGAGCTGCTCTGCCGACTGAGCTACCCGGGCGGGCCACGGGCCGGTCAGGGACCGCCCGCGAGGCGAGTGATGACTCTACCCGCCGTCAGCGGGCCGAGGGCAAGGGCGGCAGGCGGAGGAACAGCGCCGTCAACTGCATCTTCCAAGACGGGTTGTAGATCGAATCGGCATGTACCCGATCGAGTGCCGCCACTGCGTCGGCCGCTGTCGCCAACGGAAGTGACCCCGTCCCTGCGGCATCGCGATAGATCCGGGCCATGACCCCGAGACCGGAGCGGTACTCGCCATCGGTGAACCGCTTCACCTCCCGCTTGTGGCGCGCCGCCTCTTTCGCCTTTGACTCGCGGCGCATTCCGAACCGCTCAAACTCCTCCTCCGCTGCCGCCGCCTCCGCAGCGTGTGCCGCTTTGAGCGGGGCAACGGCCTCATCGACCATCGACACGAGATTCGCTGCCGCCTCACTGGCGTGGGCGCCCAGACCATCAAGTCGACCAGGTACGTCGGCCCACGCCGTAAGCCGCACGCCGAGACGCTCGTCAGCGGCAAGTAATCGGGCCCGGGTCAGGTCACCCATCGACTCCTCCGCTGCGCGATCAATACGGTCAGAGGGAAGCGACGACAGGGCCGGGTCACCAAGCAACTCGTTACGCACCTCCTCGGGTGAGAGCGGTTGGGCATCGATGCGAACGCACCGGGAGGCGAGCGTGACCAATGCAGGGGTGACGCTCTCAGCAATCAGGATGAACACCGTCGAAGGACCGGGCTCCTCAACTGCTTTGAGAAGCGTGCCGAGCACCTCGTTGGAGGCCATTTCCATCGACACGCCGATCATGACCTTCACCGGGCTCTCGAGCGGCAACAACGCCGACCGCCTGCCGAAATCGCGCGCGGCGTCGATCAGGATTGATTCTCCCGGGCTGCCGAGAAGGATGACATCGGAATACCCGTCGCTGAGGATGAGCCGAACAGCTCGCTCACGATCTTCTGCTGGGAGCTGATGGGCCACGATGTCGGCAGCGAAGGCCCGAGCTAGATCAAGTTTCCCCGAACCGGACGACCCCACGATGAGGTAGGCGTGAACTGGATTGGCGGCCTCTATGGCGAGAAACGCACGGGCCGACTGGTGGCCCACCACGAGGGCGTAGGGGTCAGGTTCAGTTGGTGCCATCGTCATCGGCCACACCTGCCGACGGCTCATCGCTAGCGGACGCCGATGCGCTCGCCGCTGGCTTCTTCGCCGCCTTCTTGGCCACCTTCTTGGCGGCCTTCTTCGCCGGTGCCTTCTTGGCCGCCTTCTTCTTCACGGCCTTCTTGGCCGACTTCTTGGCCGCTTTCTTCTTGGCTGGGCCGCGGGCCCGACGATCACCGAGGAGCTCCGACGCACGCTCGTCGGTGATCGAAGCAGGGTCATCACCGGTTCGCAGGGAGGCGTTGGTCTCACCGTCGGTCACATACGGACCCCACCGTCCCTCCTTGACCACCATGGGCCGGCCCGACACGGGATCGTTGCCGAGTTCCCGGAGCGGGGGTTTGGGTGCGGCCTGACCGCGCCGACGCTTGGGCTGAGCGAATGCGGCCCGGGCGCCTTCAAGGTCGATGGTGAGCAGCAGATCCTCGTCATCGATGCTGCGCGTGTCCGTCGAACCGTCGGGCAACAGCTTCTGGAGATACGGGCCGTATCGTCCGTTGAGAGCCGTGACCACCCCTTCGTCGTCAGGATCGATGCCGACTTCACGCGGCAGGCTGAGCAGAGCCAGTGCGTCGTCGAGAGTGATGGTGTCGAGCGCCATCCGGGCGAAGAGCGAGGACGTGCGCGGCTTGTCCTTGGAGCCGTCCACCAACTCACCCAACTGCACGTACGGCCCGAAACGTCCGGCACGGGCGTAGACGTTGAGTCCCGAGTCGGGATCCTCCCCGAGCAGGCGTCCCTCCCGCGGGGCTGACAACAACTCGAGTGCCTTGTCGAGGGTCAGTTCGTCGGGAGGCAGGTCCTCGGGCACCGGAGCCGTGTCATCACCGCGGCTCACGAACGGCCCGTACTTGCCCGACCGGGCCTCCACGGGCTGTCCGTCAGCGTCGACGCCGATGGGGAAAGCGTTCAGTTCCCGCACGTCGAGACCGGGCAGGTTCTCGACCAGGGCGTGCAGGCCACTGCCCCCGCCGGCCGGACCACCGGGCGGAATGGGCCCATCTGAACCCCAGTAGAAACGACTGAGCCACGGCACCATTTCCTCTTCACCGTTGGCGATGGCGTCGAGGTCCTCTTCCATGCGGGCGGTGAACGTGTAGTCGACGAGTGAGGTGAACCGCTCTTCCATGAGTTTCACCACGGCGAACGCCGTCCACGTCGGCACCAGGGCCGTGCCCTTTTTCCACACGTAGCCGCGGTCGAGGATGGTGTTCATGATCGAGGCGTAGGTCGAAGGTCGCCCCACCCCGAGCTCCTCGAGCCGCTTGATGAGCGTTGCCTCGGTGAATCGGGCGGGCGGCTGGGT
>JALRFT010000011.1 GCA_023261915.1 Acidimicrobiales bacterium
GCCCGACTCGGATGCCACCGTTTCCACGAATGAGGCGAACAGGGCCACGGCGGCGACCACGGCCGAGCCAATGGCGAAGCCCTTGGTCACGGCCTTGGTGGTGTTCCCGACCGCGTCGAGGCCGACCATGATGCGTTCCGCTTCTCCTTCGAACTCGCCCGCCATCTCAGCGATGCCCGCTGCGTTGTCGGCTACGGGACCGAAGGTGTCCTCAGCCACGACGATGCCGGTAGTGGACAGCATGCCGATGCCGGTGAGGGCCACGAGGTAGAAGGAGAACTCGGTCTGTCCACCACCGAGGATGATGCCGGCACCAATCGCACCGGCGATGGCGACGAGCGCCCACACGGCTGATTCCATGCCTGATGACAGTCCGGAGAGCACGACCGTCGCCGGCCCGGTGCGGGCGGAGGCGGCGATGTCACGTACCGGTCGGGTCTTGGTCGAGGTGAAGTACTCGGTGATCTTCGACACGGCGAAACCGAGGACAACACCGATGACGATGGCCCCGAACATGCGGGCACCAATACTGGTGACCTCGGCGCCCTCGGGGTTGCCGACGTAGAGGAAGGCGATGATGCCGGCGCCGATAATGGCGAGGATCTGGGCGACGTAGATTCCGCGGTTGATGGGCTTGAGGGCGTCAACTTCACCGGCTCGGGCCCGCACGAAGAAGATGCCGACCATTGAGGCGATGAGGCCGACCCCCATCACGGCCACCGGGAACACGAGCCCTTTGGCCGCAATCCCGCCCGCACCGATGGCGTTGAGGGACGAGACCCCCAAGATGATCGAAGCGATCAGTACCACGGCGTACGACTCGAAGAGGTCCGAGGCCATGCCGGCACAGTCACCGACGTTGTCGCCCACGTTGTCAGCAATGGTGGCGGGGTTGCGAGGGTCGTCCTCGGGGATGCCGGCCTCAACCTTGCCGACGAGGTCGGCACCGACGTCCGCAGCTTTGGTGAAGATGCCGCCGCCCACGCGCAGGAAGAGGGCAAGCAGTGAGCCACCGAAGGCAAAGCCGACCAGCATGATCGACGCTGAATTTTGGAAGATCATGATGATGAGGCTGGCGCCGAGGAGACCGAGGCCGGCAGTGAACAGCCCGGCGACGCTGCCCGTCCGGAACGCCACCTGGAGGGCACGACCGAAGTCGTGCTTGCGGGCGGCGGCAGCGGTGCGCAGGTTCCCTCGCACCGCAATCCACATACCGAGGAAACCAATGAAACCCGACGCCAGACACCCGAGCACGAAGGTGGCGGTGCGGATTGCTCCCGAAGTGGCGAACCCGATGACTTCCTGGCCGGAGGTGTTGACCACTGCAGCCGAGGTGACGAACACCACAACGGCGAGCAGGACCACGATCACGGCAATGGTGCGGAACTGTCGTTTCAGGTAGGCGCTGGCACCCTCCTGGATGGCTCCGGCGATCTCGCCCATCTTCTCGGTGCCCTGTTCGGCGGCGAGAACGAGGCGAACCATCACGATCCCGAGGAGCAACGCCACGGCACCGATCACCGCTGCGGCGATCAGCAGGGTCCACTCGGTACTCCCCAGTTCGAAGGCCTGGTAGCCCCCTTTTCCAGCAGCCAGAATCGGAGTCATTGGTTGGTCTTCCCCCTCGGGTATGCGGTCGTGCAAGGCCCCGGGGCACCGTTCGGCGCTCTGACGGGACAGTGAAGTCCATACTCTGTCACATCCGCGGTCAAGTTCCCTCCAACCGCCGGTATTGCAGGGTTTTTCGGGACTAGCCTCACCGCAACACCGAACGGGGAGGGGGTGACGATGGCCCGGGACGACTGGTTGCCGGTCAAGTTCGGTCCGGTGTCCAACGGCGAGTTCCTGCCGTTGCCCCACGATCCCATGCTCCGTGAAGCGGTGCGCCGCACCCAGGACCTCGCCGAGCACAACAGCCGTCGGCTCGGCATGTCCCGCCGGCGGTTCCTCACCGGTCTGACCGGCACCGCAGCCACATTCTTCGTGTTGAACGCGTGCTCCTCGGAGCGCAGTGCGATGCAGGGTCAGAGTCCAGGTGGCTCCTACGTGGTTCCCCCCGACGCCACCATTGACCCCGATGCTGCGCGGGCCGCACTCGCCGGAGACGAATTCGTCTTCGACGTGCAGACCCACTACGTGAACTACGACCTCAACGACCCGGCACCACCGTGGACGAACGACTTCCCGCAGGCCCGGTGTGCCACTGGTGCCACCGCGGGTGATCAGCGGCTCTGTTTCACTGTCGACGCGTACTTTGAGGAACTGTTCACCCGCAGTGACACTTCCATGGCCATTCTCTCGGCCCTACCGATGGCCAGCCAGGAAAGTGGGTTGTCGCTCGAAGACATGGTGTACGCCATCGACGTCGCCGAACGCATCGGGTGTGACGACCGTCTGTTGATGCACGGTGGCGCCTATCCCCATCTCGGGCGGATCGAACCGGCACTGCTCGCCATGGAAGACGCTCGAACTCGTTACGACATCGTGGCGTGGAAGATCTACACGATGACGCCGACCGCTGCCGCCTTCTACTTCGACGATCACGATCCGTCGAGACCGCAGATTGGCCAACGGTTCATTGATCACGTCCGCCAGATCGGCCCGCCGATCATCTGCACCCACAAAGGCATCTCATCGATCGTTGGTTCCTCACCCGAACTTGCCGACCCGTCAGACATCGGCCCTGCTGCCGCACGGAACCCCGACATCTCATTTGTCGTCTACCACTCGGGGTATGAACCCCGAATGGGTGGTGTGGGGCCCTATGACCCCGCCGACCCGGCTCCCCAAGGTGTCGACCGCCTCATCCGCACCGTGCTCGACAACGGCATCCCCCCCAATTCGAACGTGTATGCCGAGTTGGGGGGCACGTGGTGGTTTCTCATGCGGGACCCCACGGCCGCCGCGCACGTGCTCGGGAAACTCTTGAAGTACGTCGGGGTGGAGCGGGTGCTGTGGGGGACCGACTCAATCTGGTTCGGCACACCACAGGACCAGATCCAGGCCCTGCGGCTGTTCTCGATCTCGGAAGAGTTTCAGGAGCGCTTCGGGTATCCGGCCCTCACTGACGAAGTGAAGCGAGGGATCTTTGGGCTCAATGCGGCGCGACTCTATGACGTCGATCCGGTGGCTGGACGCTGTGACGTGGACGCAGAAGCGCTGGAGATGGCGAGAGCCGAGCTGCCTCCGGCGTTGACCTACGGACCCGAGACCGTTGCTGAGGCGGTGCGACTGATTGCCGCTCACCAGGGTGGAGCGTTGTGACAGCACCCCAGCGACTGGCAAGGACGGCTTCGCCGTCGGAGAAGGCCCTGTGTAGGATCGCAAGGTCAGTCACTGCGCGAGTGGCGGAATAGGCAGACGCGCTGGATTCAGGTTCCAGTGTCCGAAAGGACGTGGGGGTTCAACTCCCCCCTCGCGCACTAGGGGGCCGGTAGGTCGCCGCCCTCGGCTTCCAGCCCTCTGGCCTGCTTCCTCGAACTTGCGCGGCTTAGCCCGTGAACGTTGGTGTTACGGGTGAGGGGCTCGGTGGAGGCGTGGGCCCTGGGGGCGGCGTGGGTCCCGGGGGCACCGGAGGTTGCGCCTCACAGCCGATTGCCACCCCGACCGGACTGGTCCCGACGGTGATGGTGGTGATGACAGTGTTGGTGGCGGTGTCGATCACCAACACGCCGTCGCTGTTGAGGCGGGTGACGTAAGCGACTGCGCCATCGGGTGTGATCGCCACCCCGGACGGGTTGCTCCCTACCACCGGGATGTTCTCAGTGACCGTGTTGGTGGCGGTGCTGATCGCCGACACAATGTCGCCGCCGTCGGTGACGTAGGCGACTGCGCCATTGGGTGTGATCGCCACCCCCTGTGGACTGTTGCCGAGCGGGATGGTGCCGGTGATGGTGTTGGTGGCGGTGTTGATCACCGACACGCTGTTGCTTATGGAGTTGGTGACGTAGGCGGTGGCGCCATTGGGTGTGATCGCCACCCCAGTCGGGCCGTTGCCGACGGTGATGGTGGTCGTGACGGTGTTGGTGGTGGTGTTGATCACGGCCACTTCACCGGTACTGGCGTTGGTGACATAGACCTTGGTGCCATCGGGTGTGACCGTTACCCCGTATGCGCCGAATCCGATGGTGATGGTGGTCGTGACGGTGTTGGTGGCGGCGTCGATCGCGGCTACGTCGCCGCTGAGGCTGGTGACGTAGACGGTGGAACCATCGGGAGTGACCGCCACCCCGTATGGCTCGTTGGCGACGTCAATTGTGGTGGTGACGGTGTTGGTGGCGGTGTCGATCACCGACACGTTGCTGCTTTCGGTGTTGGTGATGTAGGCGGTGGTGCCGTCGGGTGTGACCGCCACGCCACGCGGTGCAACCCCAACGTCGATCGTGGT
>JALRFT010000016.1 GCA_023261915.1 Acidimicrobiales bacterium
ACATCGGTGCATGGGCTCGGGTCATCACTCGCTCGGCACGCATCTGGGTCTGCAGCGCCGGGGAGATTGGAGTGGCCGAGATGACCACAGCGACTCGCGACCCATTCGGTCACCTACACCTTTGACAATCACCAGCCCCAGCGCATTCAACGGCCAGTTCGAATGGGAAGCGTAAGTACCTGCTCGTCCAATCCGAACTGCATCTCGCAAAAGGTGACGCTGATTCGGTAATGGAGGAGTTGCACCTTGCCATAGTGATGTCGGAACGCAGCCAGTCCGTAGCGAGGCGCTCCCCCACCTATTGAGGTGCCCGATGCCGCTTACCCCGTCGAGTTCGACCGTCTATTCATCACCTGCTGGCGTCGACGCCGAGAGTAAGAACAAGTACTGGTAGGCAAAGAGAGAAGGCCACAGTCGAACACAGAAATCGTCAATCCGATGAATAAGACGACTGATGAACCCCGACGCCACCGACGAGGATGGAGTGCCTTGGGAGGCCCGATCGACGACCTCGAGCGGCAAGGGCGTGGTCGCAATGACGCAAGCCGACCAGCCGGCTCTCGAAGCCAGCCGCTCGAAGCTCGAACGAGTGAAGAACCTCAGATGGCTCTGATCAAGAATCCCTCTCCGGTCGTAGTCGAACCGGCCAAGCGCCACTCGAAATCTCGGGTACCAGTGGGCGAAATTCGGAATACTCACGAGCAGCGCTCCGTCCGGAGTCACGTGGTCATGCAACTGCCGGAGAAGCTCCTCTGGACGGGCCAGGTGCTCAAGGACATCCGCCGCCACAACCTGATCGAAGGTGCCCAAGCCGTCCGGAAGGCCGTGGTTGAGGTCAGCCCGCATGAAGCGATCGAAGACTTCACCGGACTGCTCTTCCAGGTCGATTCCCGTCACCCGATGACCAGATGCGCTCAGTTGACGAGCCAGATGACCAGCACCGCAACCAAGGTCAAGGATCCGATGGGCCGAGGGGTCCACTGCCTCGGCGAGTAGAGCGTGAGACGATCGGGCATCGAGTTTGTTCTCATACTGCGATGACATGAACGCCAGCTCCCCTGAACCAAGGCCCATCTTGTGCAGTCGATATCGGATGACATGGCGGGTGATATCTGACGCGTACTTCATTCCGTTCACATGGCTGATCTCGTCGCCGTAGTAGGTGGGAATTGGGATCTCAATGATCCGCTTACGAGCCTCAAGCATCTGCACGATCACCTCGGTATCGAAGGCAAATCCGTTGCTATTGGCATTGAATGGGACCGAGCGAAGCGCGTCAACGCTGTAGGCGCGGTATCCGGAGTGCCATTCACTGAGCTGCGCACCCGTCACAAAATTCTCAAAGCGGGTGAGGACCTTGTTTCCAAAATACTTATAGAGCGGCATGCCTCCACGGCGAGCACCGCCTGCGATCATCATCCGCGATCCCATAACGCAATCGGCGGCACCGTCTTCAATCGGCGCAACCATGTTCGGAAGTAACTCGGGCGCATACTGCCCATCCCCGTGAAGGAGCACAACAATGTCGAGGTCATGCTCGATGGCCCACCGGTAGCCGACTTTTTGGTTCCCTCCATAGCCGAGATTGGCGTTCTGGCGAACGACGGTGATGGGGAGGTCGACGTTGCTCTGTGAGTACTCGATGCCTACGAGATAGGTGGCGTCCACACTGGCATCATCTGAGATCAGAACCCGCTCGATCCGGGGTCGGAAGTCAGCCGGAATTCGGTCGAGAACGCGCACCAAGGTTTCCGCTGCGTTGTAGGCAACAACGAGGATCCCGATCTTCAAGACGAAACCGCCACCGCATACCCCCTCCGGTCGGCGCAAGATCGCGCTGCAGCAGCATGCTACCACCAGAGTTCCGGCCCTTGCCGGGACTCGACCGGCGCAGCAATCAACCGAGGCGCATCTCTGGGTGTTCAGCCTGAGGACCTCAGGTCGCAGCCGACCCGCCTCGTCTACAAGCCACACTTTCTGGCACCCCCAACGGGATTCGAACCCGTGCCGCCACCTTGAGAGGGTGGTGTCCTAGGCCGCTAGACGATGGGGGCCTGAGATGGTCTTG
>JALRFT010000053.1 GCA_023261915.1 Acidimicrobiales bacterium
TGCCGTGGTCGTGTGTACACCCGGTGCCACCATTGCCTTCGACGAACTCGTCGCCCACTGTCGCCACGGACAACTCTCCGTCCACAAGATTCCCGAACAGCTCGAGATCGTCGAGGCACTCCCCCGCAACCCCAGCGGCAAGGTGCTCAAGCGAGATCTGCGCACCCAGTTCGCCGACTCCCAGCCATCACGACCCGGAGACCCACGATGAGCGACACCACAACCTTTCCCGACACTCCCCTTCGCCGGTTCGACGGCAAACGGGTCGTGATCACCGGCGCCGGTTCGGGCATCGGTCGAGCCACGGCCCTGCGGTTCGCCGCTGAGGGGGCGGCCGTGGCCTGTCTCGACATGCGAGGCGCCGAGGACACCGCCGTGGTGGTGCGCGGCGCCGGCGGGCAGGCCCAGGCGTGGGACTGTGACGTGGCCGATGCCGCCATGGTGGAACGCACGATCGCCGAGGCCACCGAGTTCCTCGGTGGTGTCGACGTGCTCGGCAACATCGCCGGGATCGGCCGGTTCGCGTGGACGCACGAGGAAGACCCCGACGCCTTCGACCGCATCGTGCGGGTCAACCTGCACGGCTCGTTCCACCTCGCCCGCTACTGCCTGCCCCACATGCTCCTCGGGGGAGGTGGAGTCATCGTCAACATCGCCTCCACCGCCGGTCTGATCGGCCAGTCGTGGAGTGCGGCCTACGCCTCGTCGAAAGGGGCGGTGGTGATGCTGACCAAGGCGCTGGCCTACGAGTACCGCACCAACAACATCCGGGTGAATGCCATCGCTCCCGGGTTCACCAACACCAACATCATCCACTCGTTCCTCGAGGTACCCGAGGGCGGCAACCCCCGTGACCTCCACAAGATCTCAACGCCGATGGGATCAGGGGAGCCCGAAGAGGTGGCCTCGCTCATCGCCTATGTCGCTTCCCCCGACGCGCGGTTCATGACCGGTGCGGTCATCCCCCTCGACGGTGGGATCACCTGCTGATCAGCCGGGCTGGTGAGCCTGCGACCCGGGCCGTCGGCATCTGACGCTGCGTCAGATGCGGCCGGACGGACCGGGTTAGTCTGACCCGGCGCCGGGAATCCCGGTGCCCGAACCCACCCGAGGGAGACCATGGACCTTCGCTACACCGACGCCGAGGAGCAGTTCCGCCTCGAGTTGCGCCAGTGGCTGGCCTCGGTCCTGCCCGACGTGGGGCCTCCCCCGGCCCGGGACGACTGGGTGGCCCGTCGTGACTACGACGCCGCCTGGCAACGGATGCTCTTTGACGCCGGATACGCCGGCATCAACTGGCCGGCCGAGTACGGCGGACGGGGTGCCACCCCCACCGAACACCTCGTGTTCCTCGAGGAGACCGAACGGGCCCGTGCCCCTTACGTCGGCATGAACTTCGTGGGCCTACTCCACGCCGGACCGACACTCGTCGTGGAAGCCAACGATGAACAAAAGGCCGCCCATCTCCCCGGCATCCTGCGCGGCGACCAGATCTGGTGTCAGGGGTTCAGTGAACCAAACGCCGGGAGTGACCTCGCCAGTTTGCGCACCAAGGCCGTGCGCGACGGAGACGACTACGTGTTGAGCGGCCAGAAGATCTGGACCAGTTTCGCCCACGTCGCCGACTACTGCGAGATCCTCGTTCGCACCGACCCTGACGCTCCGAAGCACAAGGGCATCACCTGGCTCATCCTCCCCATGGACTCACCCGGCATCGACATCCGGCCGTTGCGCACCATGGAGGGCTCCACCGAGTTCGCCGAGATGTTCCTCGATGAGGTCCGCGTCCCCGTTGCGAACCGGGTCGGTGACGAGAACGACGGCTGGCGGGTGGCCATGGTCACCCTCAGTTTCGAACGAGGTACGGCGTTCGTGTCCGAGATGCTCCAGACCCTTGAGCTCTGTCGGGACCTCGCCGACCTCGCCCGCCACATCACACGCGGCTCGGCCACGGCATGGGACGACCAAGGCTTGCGACGTGAACTCGGACATCTCGCCGCCGAACTCGACGCCTTGTGGGCGCTGACCAAGCGCAACATCTCCGAAGCGACCCGCACCGGTCTCGTCGGCGTGGGTGGCAACGTGTTCAAACTCGCCTACTCCGATCTCCGTCACCGCCTCGGCGAACTCGCGCTCCGACTCCTTGAACGGGCGTCCCTCTCCCTCAACGACCTCGGGGAACTCCCCACCGGCCGCCATGTACAGGGCCGCATCCACGGCATCTCGATCTCCATCGCGGCCGGCACCTCCCAGGTGCAAAAGAACATCGTGGCCGAGCGGGTCCTCGGCCTCCCCAAGGACCGCTGAGGACACCATGGACTTCTGGCTCACCGACGAACAGCAGGCCCTGGCCGACATGGTGGCGACCTTCGCCGCCGATCGCTTCCCCCCCGAACGCACAGCCGTCACCGAGGACACCGACGAGGTGGTGGACGGCGAAGCGTGGGCGGCCCTCGCCGAACTCGGAGTGTTCAGCCTCGCCCTCGACGGCATGGGCGTACGTGAGGCCGCCGTCGTGTTCGAGCAACTCGGCCGCGGACTCGTCCCGGGTCCCCTGGTACCGACGTGGCTGGCCGCCGGTCTCATCGACGGCGCCGCCGACGGCACGGTGGCGGTCACTCTCTGCGAGCCCCAGCCCGGCGCCACCCTCGTGGAGCACGCCACCATGGCGTCGACATGTCTGGTGTTCACCGATGATGCGCTGTGGTCCGTCCCGACGGAGGCACTGCGCCCCCAGCGGCTCGAGCGACCGCTCGATGCCGGCGCCCCGGTGTGGCAGGTCACCGACACGGTCGACCCGGCCGCACTGGGTGGAACCCAACTCGCCACCGGGGCCGAAGCCACCAACCGCTGGCGCACCGGAGTGGTGCTGACGGCGGCGTTGGCAGCGGGCGTGGCAGTCGGCGCCGGAGAGCTGGCGACGGCGTACGCCAAAGAGCGCGAACAGTTCGGTCGACCCATCGGCGGCTTCCAGGCCGTGAAGCACCTGTGTGCGGACATGCTGGTCCACACCGAGGTGGCCCGTTCGGCGGTGTACGCCGCCGCATGCGCGCTCGACGGCGCCAGTGATGACGACCCTGGGGTGGCGGTGTCGGCGGCAAAGGTGGTGGCCGGCGAAGCGGCGCTCGCCAACGGCCGGGCCGGCATTC
>JALRFT010000067.1 GCA_023261915.1 Acidimicrobiales bacterium
TTGATGGAATCGGGGCCGAACTCGCAAGCCGTTGGGCGTCGACGACCAGTGGTCTTCAGATGGGCCTCGTGCACGGTGACCTGCATCCCGGCAATGTGCTCGCGACCCCACGAGGTCCGGTGCTTGCCGATCTCGAACTCGCCGGTGTCGGCCCGGTGGCCTACGACCTCGTGCCCCCCGTCGTGGCCGTGCGGCGCTACGGCGAGTCGGCGCGGTCGCTGGCCGACTACGTCACCGCCTACGGCGCACCGATCCCTCGAGCGGCGCGGCACGGGGTGTTGCGTGACGTCTACGAGTTCTGGCTCACGGCGTGGTCACTCGCCAACCGGCACCTCGACGGTCGTCACGAGCTCGAGGCTCGCCGCCGTCTCGCCCGCTGGACGCCGGTCCCCCTCGGGGCGGGCCCCATCGGCACCCCACACTGGTCGTTGCTGTAGGACTCAGGCCACGAGGTGGTCGCCGATGCGGCGGGCCGCCTCGGCGCCCTGCCGGACACACGCCGGAAGGCCCAGTCCGGCGAACGACGCACCGGTCAGCCACATCCCAGGATGGGCGTCCCACGTGTCGCGTTGCCACGCCGCGGCCCGCTCGAGGTGACCCGGCCGATACTGGGGCAGGGCGTTACGCCAACGGTTCACCCGCCACGTGGTCGGGGGGCGGGACAGACCAACGTGTCGGGCGAGATCGGCAGTCACCGCCTCGACAAGTGCGGCATCGTCGAGCTCGAGCGGGGAGGTGTCCCCGGCGTGACCGGCGGACACCCGCAGCACGGCCCGGCCCGGTCGGTGGAGATGCGCCCATTTCGTCGAGGCGAACGACACGGCGGTCACCGTGACCCGCTCGGCCACCGGTACGAGGTACCCACTGGCATCGAGGGGATGGCCGAGGTCGTCGGTGTCGACGGCAAGGGTGACCATGGCCACCGACGCCCACTCGAGCGCCCCGAGGCCGTCGGCGACCGGCCCGAGATCAGCGTCGAGATGGCGGACGAGGGATCCCGTGGCGTGGGTCGGGGCCGCGAGGATCACGGCGTCAGCCTCGACGGTGTCGGCATCGTTGACCACGACACTGAAACCTCCGTCGATGCGTGAAGTGATGGAGGTCACCGCTGCGTCGGTGCGCACGGTGCCTGCGGGGAGCGCGTTGACCAGGGCGTCCACGAGCGTCGAGGTACCGGTGGGGAACCCGGCGAACACGGGGGATGGGGTGTGTGTGGCCGCGGCGGCGTGGGCCCGCAGGGCGCCGATGAGACTCGGGGCGTCGGCGACGGCCGCGAGTTGTGACGCCCCCGCCGCGAGGCTGAGGGCGTCGGCATCACCAGCGTTGACCCCACCGAGCAGTGGGGCCACGAGGGCGTCCATGATCTCGTCCCCGACCCGGGTCCTGATCAACTCGCCGACGCTGATGTCCCCATCGAAGGGCTGACCGTTCCCTTCAAGGTCCAGCCGGGCCCGCGCCACTCCTGCCGGTGACACGATCCCCGACGCGGCGAGGGCGTCGAGATCGGTGGGGACGCCGAGCACGAGTCCTTCGGGCAAACGTCGCAACACTCCGCCGGCGAGCACCATGGCCGATGCGGTGGCGGGATGGACCAACTGGTCGGCGATCCCCAACTCGGCACACAACGCCACCGCCTCGGGTACCCGGGCGAGGAAGGCGTCGGCGGCGCAGTCCACCACCAGACCGTCGAACGGGGCACTCGACACCAGACCGCCCGGTCGGGCGGTGCTTTCGAGGACCACGACGTCAAGGTCTGGTCGGTCACACGTGAGACGGTGGGCGGCGGCAAGTCCGGTGACCCCGCCACCAACGATGACCACCCGTGCCATGACGCTGCCTCAGGCCGACGGCGCCGAGCGTGCCAACTCGTCGACGCGGGCTGCGAGGGCGGCCATGACAGTCGGGTCGGCGTTGAGCGAGCGGGTGCGGGCGAAGGCCAGCCCGACCTCAGCGGCCACCCCGGCCGCTTCGATATCGAGGTCATAGAGCACCTCGAGGTGGTCGGCGACGAACCCTTGGGCACAGACCACCACCCCTTCGGTGGCACCCGACTCGGCAAGTTCGCGCAACACCTCGAGGATGTCGGGTCCCCGCCACGGTTCGGGAGTGCGCCCGGCGCTCTGCCACGCAATCGACCAGTCGGACCAAGGGTCGAGACCGAGCCGTTCACCGACCACCGATGCGCTGGCCCGCAACTGGTCGGGGTAGGGGTCGTCCGCAAGGACCCGCTCGGGCAACGAGTGGGCGGTGAAGAGCACTTTGCGGTTCGCGGGCAGAGGTGCGGCCGCCTCGGCCACGGCGTCGGTGAGGAAGTCGAGGTATGCCGGCTCGAGGTGCCACGAGTCGATCCCAAGGTGTGTGATGCCCCGGACCGCCCCTGCTTCAGCGGCGCGCTGTTGGTACTGCCCGACACTGAACCCGCTGTAATGCGGAGCGAGCACGAGCCCGACGGTAGTGGTGATGCCGGCGTCGGCGAGGTCAGCCACGGCGTCCTCGATGAACGGAGCAGCGTGCTTTTGCCCCAACACCACGTGGTAGCGACCGGGCGCAATCGACTCGAGGGCGTCAGCGATGGCAGCGCGCTGAGCCTCGGTTCGCTCCGCCAGTGGCGAGATGCCTCCGATGGCGGCGTACCGGTCGATGAGTTCGGCCAACAGCTCCGGCGGCGCCGGCCGCCCGCGGCGAATGTGGGTGTAGTACTCCTCGATGTCCTCGACCCGTCGTGGGGTGCCGTACGCCATCACCACGACGCCGATCCGGTCGTTTCCCGTCATGGGCGCACCCTAGGGTCCATCGGCCCGGCCTTCCGCATGGACGAGTTCCACCACTCGGGTGAGCACCCCGGGATCCAACTCGGGCAACACCCCGTGACCGAGGTTGAACACGTGGCCCGGGTGGCCGCCGTTGCGCCGCAACACGTCGCGCACGGCGTCGGCCACTGCCTCCCACGGGGCGGCACACACGGCCGGGTCGAGGTTGCCCTGCAGGGCCACACCCGATGGCACCCGTCGCCGGGCCTCATCGAGGGGGACCCGCCAGTCCACCCCCATCACCGTCGCTCCGGCTGAGGCCATCAACCCGAGCAGTTCGCCGGTGTCCACCCCGAAGTGGATGAGTGGCAACCCGGGTCGGGCCACCTCGTCGAAGACCTTGCGCGAGTGGGGCAGCACGAAACGTTCGTAGTCCTGGGGGCTCAGTGATCCCGCCCACGAGTCGAACAGCTGCACCGCTCGGGCACCGGCGTCGATCTGGGATCGCATGGAGGCAATGGCGAGATCGGCGAGCCGGTCCATGAGCTGATGCCACAACGCCTCGTCGCCGTGCATCAGGGCCTTGGTCCGCAGCCACGTCCGGGTGGGCCGGCCCTCGATGAGATAGGAGGCCACGGTGAACGGCGCCCCGGCGAACCCGATGAGAGGCACCTCGGGTGGCAGCTCCGCTACCACTGAGCGCACCGTGTCGAGCACATAGGGCGTGTCGAGGTCGGCTTCGAGCGGCCGGAGCCGGTCGAGGTCCGACGCCGAGCGGAACGGCTGATCTACGACCGGGCCGGTGCCGGGGGCGACGTCGACCCCGAACCCGATGGCGGCGACGGGCACCACGATGTCGGAGTACAAGATGGCGGCGTCCACCCCGTAGCGCCGGACCGGTTGCAGGGTGAGTTCACACGACAGTTCGGGGTCGGCGATGGCGTCGAGGATGGTGCCCTCACCTCGTAGGGCCCGGTACTCGGGCAGGGAGCGACCGGCCTGACGCATGAACCACACCGGCACACGCCCCGACAGGGTGCCCGGTGTGCCCGGTTCACTCGCACAGGCGCGCAGCAGCGGTGGCAGCAGTTCGGTCACGACGCTGATGCTACGGCGGACGGTCCGACCCCGGGTTCCCGTGACGCCGCAGCCCGGAGCAAATCCCGGGCCGTGCGGGCGTCGGGCCGCTCCAACCGGGCGATGGCGGAGCGTCGTGCACATCGTGCCGCCGGTGCCGCTGACGATGCCTGCAGTGACGGGCCCAACTCGGCGATGTC
>JALRFT010000090.1 GCA_023261915.1 Acidimicrobiales bacterium
GCGGGCGGTGAACCACAGCGAGGTGTCCCTAGGGTCGGCGGGGGCCAGGCGCACGCCGGGCCCTTTGCCGTCGGACGGACCGAGCGACATCCAGCGGATACCGCCGCGGGTGCCGTGGTGCTGAGGCACGAGGTACGGAACGTAGGTGTCCTCCACTGGCATGGAGAAACGTCCGATGACGGACGAAGCGCAACGATCGGGGTAGTTCTCCTCCGGTCCGAGACCGAACCACGACAATCGACCGAATCCGGCAGGCACCTCGAGGGACACTCCCACTCGGGGAATATCGTTGAGCGTCGGAGGAAGCCGGACCGCCTCATCAAAGGTCACCACGCCGTCCGCCCCGAGGGTGACCGTCGTCGTGTGTCGAAGCGTCACCTCATGGGCGACATCCAGTTGTCGGACGAGTCGCACCGACGCCGTTGAGTCGTCCGGAGTCCGAACCCCCGTCACACTCACCCCGACGCGGGTGGGGTCGGCCAGACCGGCGTCCACCCATCGTTTGAGCGGTCGGGCAAACTGATCGAGGAACCACGGATCGTCGAGCGACAATGCCAGCTTCAGCCCGTCGTTATCGATACCCGCCCGGAACAGTTCGAGTCGAGGACCCCGGGTGACGATCTCGGAATCACCGGAACGAATCGAGGTGACTGCTGCCGATGCGGTATCGACCTCGACCACCAGTGTGCCTTCAGGACGGTCGGCCTCAAGACGGAACTGTCCGTCGTGACGCTGCGCCAGGAGTCGGGTGCCAGCTTCGGACGGCACCTTGGGGGTCGCAGGTCGACGCTGGCGACCGTCACCGCGCTGTTTGAAGTTTCCGATCGCAAACTGGTCCCAACCCACGCGGTGGCCACGGGGAGCCCACGCGGTCGCCGACCGGGTGGACCACAGGACACTCAGGTGCAACTCGGCACCGTCTGCAGGCTGGGAAGAACGCGGCCAACGATGGGTCCCCGAGGCGGCGCGCAGCAGGGCGCGCAGGTCGTCGGGCAGCGTCACAGCGACGGAGTGTTGGGGTCCAACAGCGGGCACGACCATCGGCCCGGAGGCCACCGTGACCCCATCGGCCTGCAACTGCCAGATAGCCGTCAACCATGAGGTGTCGGTGAACCACTGGCGGTTGCGGACATTGAGCCGCGTCCGGCCGGAACCGCCTGATGTCTCGAGCGAACACACCACTGGCCGACACAACCACGCCCATTCGGCGAGGCCGGGGTGGGGGGTGAGGTCGGGTCCGACGAGACCGTCGGCGAGGAAACTGGCGTCGTTAGGTGAGTCACCGAATTGTCCGCCGTAGGCGTAGCGCCATCGTCCGTCACCAAGATCCTGACGAAGGCCGTGGTCTTTCCACTCCCAGATGAATCCTCCCTGCACTCCGTCACAGGTCTCAAAGACCTCGACGTACTCGTCAAGGCCCCCGTTGGAGTTGCCTTGGGCGTGGGAGAACTCACACATGATGAGTGGGCGGCGGAGGTCGGCTCGACGTTCTGACCACGCCCTGATCTCATCGACCGGGATGTACATGGGGCCGATGATGTCGGTGGCGGGAGCCGCCGCGTTGATGTCTTCCATGGTCGCCCCCTCGTAGTGGAGGGGACGGGACGGATCAACGGTGCGTACCCACGCCGCCGCGGCGTCGTGCACGGCGCCGTAGCCACTCTCGTTGCCCAGCGACCACACGATCACACTCGGGTGGTTACGGTCCCGCAGCACCATGCGGGCCACCCGTTCGACGATGGCCGAGGTGTACCGCTCGTCGTGGCACAGACTCAGGTTCCAGGCATGACTCTCGACATTGGCCTCGTCCACGACATAGAGGCCCAACTCGTCGCAGAGGTCGTAGAACCGGTGGTCATTGGGGTAGTGCGAACACCGGACGGCGTTCATGTTGGCCGCCTTCATGGCCACGAGGTCGGCCCGCATGTCCTCTACCGTGACCGCCGAGCCCCGATCGGGGTGGTGGTCGTGACGGTTGACACCACGGATCGCTACCGGAGCACCGTTGATGAGCAAGGCCCGATCCCGGACCTCCACGGAGCGGAAACCAACCCGCTGCGCCACAACCGAACGCACCGTGCCCGCCGGATCATGAAGGCGGACGAGTACCCGGTAGAGGTGGGGTTGTTCGGCGGACCACGGGAGTACGGCGTCGAGCGAACCAGCTGGCGCCACGAGGACTACCTCGTGGCCGCGGAAGATGTAGGGGTGTCGGGCCGACGGCACGCGAGCCCCCGTCGGCGCAGGAGTATCGAGTGTGGTGATGCGCCGTCCGCCCAGCGTCTCGAGTTGAGCGGAGACCGACCATCCCTTCTCTGGCTCGAGGTCGCCGAAACCGACGGTGGTACGAACCCACAACATCCCGCCACGGTGGGCGCCGTCGCCCGACCAGCCGACCATGGTGTGCACGTCCGCGAGGTGCACGGGGTCGGTGGCCGCCAGGTACACGCTGCGGTGCAAGCCGGCCATCCACCAGTGGTCCTGGTCCTCAATATGACTGGCGTCAGACCACTTGACCACGACGAGAGCGAGCGTCAGTTGCCGACCAGGCTTGACGTGGCCGGTGATATCGAACTCGCTCGGCAGTCGTGAGTCCTTGGCCATGCCGATGCACCGACCGTCGAGATAGACGAACACGACCGACTCGGCGCCCCCGACAGTGAGCACCACTCGCTGACCAGCCCATGACGCCGGGACCTCCACCCTGCGTCGATAGACCCCGGTCGGGTTGTCGGCAGGCACGAGTGGTGGTGCCTCATCGAAGGGCATCCGGATGTTGGTGTAGATCGGAACGTCCCACGGACGACCTTGCTGGGTGCCCTGCAACGGCCAGTTTCCCGGAACGCTGAGACGACACCATCCGTCGACGCCATCCCCGGCCGGTCGCCTACCCCCCTCGGCCACCGCATCGGCAGGCACGGCATCGGGACGTGGAAAGAGACGGAACTCCCAATCCCCGTCGAGCGACACAAGATTGGTGCAGCCGGTGGCGTCGGCAGTCAGTTCGGCCGTGGGGTCAGCCGTTCGGGCGCAGACATCGTCAGGAAAGGTGAGCAGAGGCGCCCGCATGGGCAGTCGGCCCACCGATGACACCTCCGGGGACATCCACAGCGGCCGTCCGGCGGCGAAGAGTCCCGGAAGCGGGCCGTCGAACGAACCGCTCACGAGCCGCCACCGACACCGAGATCGGTGGCGAGCAGGTCGGACATCGTCTCGCGTCGTACCACGAGCCTGGCGTCCCCACCGGACGCGAACACGACGGGAGGCCGGGGCACACGGTTGTAGTTAGACCCCATCGACCAGCCGTAGGCACCGGTAACCGGGGTCACGAGGATGTCGCCGAGCGCGGTGTCGGTTGGAACGTTGGCGTCACGAATGATGAGGTCGCCAGTCTCACAGTGCTTACCCACGACGGTCACCACCCGCTCACGAGGGGCCCCGACGGCTCGGGCGAGAAAGGCCTCGTAGCCACTGCCGTAGAGCACAGGCCGCGGATTGTCGCTCATGCCGCCGTCGACCGACAGGTAGGTACGGATACCGGCGAGGTCCTTGATGGTGCCGACCTCGTACAGCGTGACCGCAGAGGAGGCCACGATGGCCCGACCCGGCTCGGCGGTCACCCAGGCCCGGATGCCGGCATCGGCACATGCCGATCGGATCACATCACCCCACTCGGTAATGGTTGGCGCCGACTCCCCCGCCACATAGGGCACACCGAGACCACCACCTACGGACAGCTCGGGCAGGTCGAACCGGTGGAAGAACGGGGCGACGACCTCGATCGCCATGCCGAAGAATCGGGCGTCAAAGACCTGCGACCCGATGTGGAGATGCAGCCCGACGAGCTCGAGATCAGCGTGTTCGCCAATGGCGTCGATGACCCGGTCGGCGTCGCCCGAGGCCACGCCGAAACCGAACTTCGTATCGTCCTGACCAGTGCGGACGAACTCGTGGGTGTGGGCTTCCACGCCCGGGGTAATGCGGACATAGAGCTCCGGAGTGTCGACGGCTTCTCCCGCCGCGACGAGTGCACTGATGCGCTCAAGTTCGTCGAAGGAATCGACGACGATGCGGCCGACACCGTCGTTGAGGGCCACACGCAACTCGGCGGTCGACTTGTTATTGCCGTGGAGCACCAGCCGGTCGGCGGCCACACCGGCAGCACGGGCAACGGCGTACTCACCGCCGGTTGAGACGTCGAGATTCATCCCTTCCTCGACGGCGAGTCGTGCCATAGCGGTGCAGAGAAACGCCTTGGTGGCGTAGTTGACACCGGGACCGAAGGCCGCCACCGCCTCCGCACAGCGCGCCCGCAGATGCGCCTCGTCGTAAACGAAGAGTGGAGTCCCGAACTCGGCCGCGAGCTCGAGCAGGTCACATCCACCAATCACCAGTTGCCCGGCATCTCCTGCCGTCGCCGTATCGGGCAGCAGAGCCATCGGGATCGGCGCTGAGGGGTCAGGAGTTGGAGAGGCGGCGGACACAGGAACCCGAGCGTATTACCTCCGCCTGCCGACCTTCGTCGGTGTTGGCGATAGGCTGCCGACTCTGACAACACCAGATCTGGCGTTGTCCGCTGCCCTCGTAGCTCAGGGGATAGAGCATCGGCCTCCGGAGCCGTGTGCGCAGGTTCGAATCCTGCCGAGGGCGCCAATTCTCAGGGCCACCGCTGTGACCCCTCCCGGCCGGGAACCGTCACCCGCTCGACAATGCTCGGCTTGGCCCGGCCAGCATGGTCGAATGTCTTAATGGAACAGCTCTGGTTCTTCGTCGGTGTCCTCACCGCCATCGCCCTTGATTCACCGCTTCGCTACGTCGCCAGGTCACTGAAGTCTCGAAACGCGGTCAAGCCCAATCTGACGGTGTTTGTCTGGCAGCTGTTCCTCATCGTGCTGCTCATCGAGTTCTGGGTGGCCTCGATCTCGCTCTCGAACACGGCGATGGGTCTCGGCCAGTTCCTCCTGTTCCTCCTGCTCCCCTTCGGTGCCATGGTGCTGTCGAGCCTGTCGAGTCCCACAGTGGAACCGGGAAGCGACCAGTACGCCGAGTTCGTCGCCGAGAAGCTGCCGTTCTTCCTGATCCTCGCCGCCCTCCCGACGATCAGTGTGTTGCGCGAGATCTTCGCTGGAGAATCAATTCCCTTCGATGCTGACCTCGTCTTCCGGATACTCGTTTTCGTCGGCGCCCTGATCGGCATCGTCCTCCGCTCACCCCAACTCCTAGCCACTCATGCGGTCGCCATGCTGGTGCTGATGACCACATACCTCTTTGCTGTCTACGGGTCGGTGCCGGTCTAGAGGCCGGGCGGGCCTAGGGTCTGACGCATGGCATCGATATCCCACAACACCTACTTCGACGGTGGCGTCCAGAGCCTTGGTTTCGAACGAGGTGGAGATCGCTCCACCGTCGGTGTGATCAACCCCGGGACGTACCAGTTCGACACCGGCGCACCCGAGCGCATGACCGTCGTGTCGGGCGAACTCGAAGCCCTGCTCCCCGGCGAGACCCACTGGCAATCCTTCCCGCAAGGCGCGGTGTTCGAGATTCCCGGCTCCAGTGCCTTCGAGGTTCGCGCCGAGGCCCCATCGGCTTACCTCTGTGAGTTCCTCTGACGAGGACGGCCGCCGAAATAGTTCCGTGAACCGCAGTCCCTGGCGCCACAACTCCGGCACCGATCGTCGTCTACCGTGACGCTCCATGGAACGACAGCACCTCACCCGTGTCGCACTCGTGCTTCTCGCCACCGTCACCTTGGCAGCGGCGTGCAGTTCATCGGATGAATCCGCTGTTCCAGCACCGGCCGCCGAGTCCGTTGATGTGGCGTCATTGCCCGCCGTGCCGTCAGCCGGTTGCGCCAAGGCGGCAACAACCCCGGTCACCGAGGAACGCCGCGAGGTCGCCGTGTCCGACCCGGAGACTGGCGCCAACCGCTGGTACCTGCTGACCACCCCACCGTCGGCCGACGCCGCCGACCCCGTGCCGCTGGTACTCGACTTCCACGGTCTGTCCGAGGGAGCGACCGTGCACGCCGTCCACTCGGCACTGAGCGCCTTCGCAGTCGAGAATGGTTTTGCCGTGGCCTTCCCCAATGGCACGGGCACACCCATCCGCTGGAACGCCTTGCCGACCGATGGACCCAATCTCGAAGCCGAGGCCGATCTCGCCTACGTCGATGCCGTCCTTGACCAGATCGAAGCCTCCGAGTGCATCGACACCTCTCGGGTGTACGCCACTGGACTCTCCAACGGTGCCGGCATGACCTCGCTCCTAGCGTGCGTTCGCGCCGACCGGTTTGCCGCCGCCGCTCCAGTCGCCGGCCTCCGCTCCCCCAACGAGTGTGCGGCGGAGACCACGACCCCCGTGCTCGCCTTCCACGGCACCGTCGATCCGATCCTCTATTACAACGGCGGTATTGGTGATCTTGCCGGGCTTCTGGCCGGCAGTGGATCGCTCGCCGCTCCCGAAGCGGTCATCGATGGAGAGGGCTACCCCGCTGCAGCACGGGCCTGGGCGTCCCACAACGGGTGCGCGCCGGAACCGACCAAGGAGCGCATCGGCGCCGACGTCGAACACTGGACCTTCGACTGTCCTGACGGCAACGACGTCGAGTTCTACATCGTGGTGGGGGGCGGTCACACATGGCCCGGCAGCGCGTTCTCAAAGCAGATCGCTGCAATTGCTGGACCGACGTCCGACACGGTCTCCGCCAATGAGGTGATGTGGGAATTCTTCAAACAACACCGCCTCAGTTGAGCAACTGACCTAGGGGCAGGTGACCCCGCTGGGCGGTTCCCCTGGCACGACACCGACCACGGTGGTGGTCGGCGCACCCGAAGCCGTCGTCGTCGTGGACGTCGAACCCGTCGACCGAAGTGTGGTCGACGTCGTTGACAACGAGGTCGTCGGCTGGGGCAGTACCCGTGAGAAATCCGTGCCCGTGACCAGGATCACGGCACCCGCGGGCAGGCCATCGTCGGGTTCAAGGTCGGCTCCACCCGCCAGAAAACTCGCCAGGTAGCGGGCGGTCGCCTCTCCGCCCGTGCCGTACCGCACCGTGGTGCGGGTGTAGGTCGCCCCCGCGTTTCCGGTCTCGGCAACGGTGAATCCCGCCGCCTCGAGGGCTGTCGCCGTGCGGGTTGCCTGGCCCTCGACATTCGAGCCGTTGAGGACGGTGACGGGCTCGAGTCGCGGCGTGACGGTACGCACCTCACCACCCCGGAAGATGGACAACACCGTCTCGGCCTCCTCCGCCTCAAGGAGTTGGACATCGGCACCACCCGGGGTGAACCAGCGTTCAGTAGGCAGCGAATGGAACGTGAGACCAGCGTCGCCGATCTCGGTGAAGCGCCGACCGAGATCAATGAGCTGGCCGACGTCGAGACCGGCGTCGAGACTGATGTAGTTGATGGCCACGTCGGCGAGCTGGTTGAGGGATCCAAGGTCAGTGAGGGAAACTTCCCGGGAGGCCTGTGCGAGCACCCGACGCAGGAAGACCTGCTGACGCGATACCCGGCCAGCATCACCAGTCGGGTCCGTCTCCCAACCGTCCTCGCCGTACTGCTCAAGAAATCGAGCGCGTACGAAGGCCAGAGCCTGGTATCCATCGAGTGAGACACATCCGGCCTCGCCGACGTCGAGACCGGAGTTCGGGTCACGCATGGGTGTGTCGAACCACATGGGCACACCACCGACAGCATCGACGAGGCCTTGGAAACCGGCGAAGTCAATCTCGATGTAGTGGTTGATCTCGACACCGAAATCCTCGCGGATGGTGTCGACGAGTTGTTGGGGGCCCTCGGTGTAGGCGGTGTTGATCCGCTCCTCGGTGTCCCATCCGGCGATCGGTACCCACAGGTCCCGTGGGATGGACACGATGTCGACCGTGCCACCAGCCGGATCAACGCGCAGGATCATGATGGCGTCAGCCCGCTGACCACTCGGACCCGGGTCACCGCCGTTGAGAAATACCGCAGTGTCGGGGTCGTCAGCATCAAGTCCCGACCGGTCATCGGATCCGACGACGAGGTAATTGAGGGGCTCTCCTGCGGCGGCGGCGTCGAGGCCACTCAGGCCGAGTCGTTCAATCAGGTTGAACTTGTTGTTCGCCACCACGGCGGTGACGACCACGGCGATGAGCACCAGTGCGGCGACTACGCCGACAACTGAGAGCCAGCGTCGACGCCGGCGACGTGGTGGACTTCCTCCCGGCGGGGTCGACGATGCCGCCCTGCTGACAGAATCAGGGCTTCCCGACGGCGGGATGCCGTAGTCGTAGGCATCCTCAGGCCGGCGGCGACGGGGGTTTTCGCCGGACTGCATGGGAAACCCACGGTAGCGGCTGCCCTATCGGGGGCGGTGTCACCTCGGGAACACGAAATCCCTTGGGTTGAGGACGTTCAGCCCACAGCCGCCTTGGCGTTGCGTTCCTCGAGAGGGCGGGGCTCCTTGGGGAGGCCGAGCACACGCTCACCGACGATGTTGCGCTGGATCTGGCTGGTTCCACCCCAGATGGTCTCCGACCGGGAGAAGAAGAAACTCGACTGGAGTGTCGACGATGGGTACCTCGCCGATGTCCGACGGGCACCGTAACCAGGAACGGCCTCCTCGACAGTGGGATCGCCCGTGAGGACCTGACCCTCCATGCCGAGGATGTCAATGGCGAGTTCCATGACCTGTTGGTGGTACTCCGACCAGAACATCTTGTTGGTGGCGCCAAGTGCGGCCACTCCGAGGTCCTTCTTCTCCTGCACGACGGCGGTGAGGGTGCGCAACCCGGCGATCCGCATCAACTGCACCTTGGACCACGCGGCAGCAAGACGCTGACGGATCAGGGGGTCGTTGATCGCCCCGTTGCGACGGGCGATCCCAACAATGGCGTCGAGTTCCTTTTCGAAACGGCGGTAACCAGTCGTGGCCGACGTGCCCCGCTCAAATCCGAGCGTGGTCATGGCCACCTTCCACCCGTTGTTCACGCCGCCCACCACATTGTCCTTGGGGCAGCGGGCGTCAGTGAAGAACACCTCGGCGAACTCGGCCGACCCGTCGACCTGCTCGATGGGTCGCACCTCGATCCCCGGCTGGTTCATGGGGCAGAGAAGGTACGAGATGCCCTTGTGCTTGGGGGCATCGCTATCGGTGCGACAGAGCACGAAGATGTAGTCGGCCACGAACCCTTGGGTGGTCCAGATCTTCTGCCCGTTAATGACCCATTCGTCACCGTCGAGTTCGGCCTTGGTCTTCAGGTTGGCGAGGTCGCTGCCTGCCTCGGGCTCACTGAAGCCCTGACACCACGCGATCTCCCCGGAGAGGATCTTGGGCAGGAAGTACTTCTTCTGCTCGTCGGTCCCCCACTGCAGGATCGTCGGGCCCACAAGCGTGTCCCCGAAAAAGTCGGCTCGCAACGGAGCTCCCGCCAGGTGGAACTCTTCAGCCACCACGACACCCTGCATGGTCGTCAAACCCCGACCACCGAATTCCTTCGGCCACGTGGCACAGATCCAACCACCCTCGAACAACTTCCGGGTCCAATTGGACTGGAACTCCAGCTTGGCGTCATTGTCCATGTGGAAGCCGTCGTCGAACCAGCCAGCGGGCAGGTTCGCTTCCAGCCAGGTCCGCACCTCGGCACGGAACGCTTCGGCATCAGTGGGGTAGGTCAGGTCCATGCCGACATGTTGCCCGAACCAAGCCAGTAGAGGCGAACCGGGCGATCAGGCGACGACGAGCTCTGATCCGGCCTGAATTCGCGCCTGAGCGAGCAGAACGAGTGCCACCCACGCCGCCAGTTCGGACACCACGAAGGCCACAGCCATGAAGGGTCGCCCCCCCGTCACCCATACGACCGTGCTCACGGCGGTGACCACGACGACCCAGGTGACAGCGGCGACCAGAGCCCATTGACGCCAGCGGCGGGCGAGACAGTTCCCGACCATCTGCCGCAACGCCGCCGTTACACCCACAATGACGAGGCCAAGGACGAAGACCGGCGGGTCGAAGACCTCGATGATCCACACCCCGATCACGACACGAGCAATCAGCGACAGCCCGAAGGCCAGGCGCCCCGCCCCGGCAGTGACGGAGACGCCGAGTCGCCGGCTCCGCCGGGTGATACGAGCACCAATATCGATGCTGTGACCGAGTTCCGTAAGAAATTCGTCGAGATTGCGGCGAGGACCGGCGACGCCGCTGCGGTTCTTCCGGGCGCGCTCCCGGGCACGTCGCCGTTCCGCCAGATCCTCAGCCCTGGCCAGCCGGAGCTCTTCGAGGAGTTCGCCAGGAAACCATCCCACGAAGGCGACACTACCGGTCAGGACTAGCCTCAGGCCCGTGACGACAACTGAGACCGCTCCTCCCGTCCGCACCCGCTGGACTGCCCAGTGGAAAGAGCTGTACGAGGAGGTCATCGACGCCAAGCTGTGCACCGGCTGCGCCGGGTGTGTGATCTCCTGCCCGCACGACGTCATCGGTTACCACCACACCGAAGGCCAGTACCGCCCGTTCCACCTCGAAGACGAACTCGGACTCACCGACTGCGGCCACGGGCAGAAGGGCTGCACCAGTTGCACCCGGGCGTGTCCCCGCTTCCGCTCGTGGGAGAACGAGGCCAACGAGCACCTCTTTGATGCCGAGCGATCAGCCGACGAGATGTCAGGCATCTACTCCGACATCTTGCTGACACGGGCGTCCGACGACATGGTGCTGCGCATGGGCCAGGACGGTGGGCTCGTTTCAGCGCTGCTGATCTGGGCGCTGGACGAGGGCTACATCGATGGGGCACTCGTGAGCTATCTCGACGGTGAGGCCGGTGACTGGAAGGCGACACCCGGTGTCGCCACCAACAATGACGAGGTTCTCGCAGCGGCCGGCAGCCGGTACACCTACTCGGCCAACACTCTCGCTCTCGACGAGGCTCTCGAACGGGGCCTCTCGAAGTTGGCGCTCGTAGGCATGAGCTGCCAGTCGTCCATCGCTCCGGTCATGTGGCACCGCAAGATCGGCAAGATCTCGAAACCAATCGTGTTCAACATCGGTCTGCTCTGCTCAAAGACGTTCGACGACGCAATCTTCGAGGAACTCTTCTGGGCCAAGTACCGCCTGCGTAAGCAGGACATGGTGAAGATGAACATCAAGGGCGTGTTCCAGATCTGGATGAAGGATGGCTCGTACCACGAGATCAACCTCAAGGAATGTCACGCCTGGACACGCGAGGGCTGCGTGCACTGCCCCGACTTCGCTGCCGAACACGCCGACATCTCCTGTGGCGGTATTGGTGAGAATGCCGATTGGACACTCACCGTCGTGCGCACCGAACTCGGTCGGGAAATTATCTCTCGCATGATCGCCGCCGGAGCGATCGAGGCTCGTCCCGGCGACGACGATCCGGGAGCTATTGCGCTCATGCACAAGTTGGCAGCCAAGAGCCGCGAGCGCTGGCCGACGTGGGCCAATGCCGAGGTCCGCCTCGGACTGCCGGAAAAGAAGGCCCCGGCGAAGAAGGCCGCAGCAACTGCTGGCTAAGGGGTTGCCGTCGTCGACGTGACGGCGGAGGCTGCTGCCGTCGTCGTCGAGGTGGAGGCAAGCGGGCCCGGTGGCGGGAGCGGACAACTCGTCAAGCGCTCCTGCACGTTCTGCGGCAGCTTTGACCAGACTGAAGCCGGGTCGTCGGACTTCGAGAGTTCATCGTTGAACGCAGTGAATGTTGGCGCGTCAGCGGGATATCCCGAGTACTGGGAGTCACTGCGCTCAGCATCGTTAAATGGAACCAACGCCTCAAAGGTCTCGTAGGCGCAGCCGCAGTAGTCGGTGGGGGCGAGAGAGGTCGTCGTGTTGTTGGTCTTGGGGATGTTGCCCGTGCAACCCGTCACGAAGTTGTCGCGGACCGCGTCGCTGTAGGCCTCGGGGGCGTTGCTGGGCACCGTGCACGCCGTCAGGGCAAGGGCGGCGCAAGCCACGAGCACCAGTCCGATCCGACGGGGTGATCGGCGAACCGCAGCTGTAAGTCGAGGACAGGTGGACGACATCTGATCTGAGCTCCTGTGGAGGCGAACCCTCCTACGCTAATCGGACCCGCCGTCGGGCTCCCAACGTCCGGATCGACCCGTCTGGACATGCCTGCCGAAGGGGGTGCTTCACCAGCGCACGGACTACGCTGCCTCCGTGGTCTCCGGGGGGAACCACAGCGCACCAGGACCCCCATGCACACCATGAGTTCTTCCGTGACTGCCACCAGCAACGCCCAAGACACCACCACCGACGTCGTCCTTGCGGCCCAGGGCCTTGAGGTTGTGTACCGCGACGTGTTGCTCGGTCTGCGGGGCGTCAGCCTCGAGGTCAAGCGGGGCTCCATCGTGGCCGTGCTGGGATCCAACGGTGCCGGAAAGACCACGCTGTTGCGAGCGCTCACCGGGCTGCTCGACGTCCACCGTGGCCGGGTGACCAAGGGGTCCATCCAGTTCGAGGGTCAGTCACTCGAACGGCGCGACCCGTCGAGCATCGTGCGGGCAGGGATGGCCCAGGTCATGGAAGGTCGCCGCATCTTCCCGGCTCTGACCGTGGACGAGAACCTTCGGACGGGTGCCTACACCGTCAGGTCCAAGGCCGAGGTCCGGGAGAACTACGACCGGGTTCTCGGCCTGTTCCCTGTCCTCGTCGACCGCCGCACCTCCACTGCTGGCTACCTGTCAGGTGGCGAGCAGCAGATGGTTGCGATCGGCCGAGCACTGATGTCCTCGCCGAGCCTGCTGCTCCTCGACGAACCCTCCCTCGGTCTTGCGCCGCTGATCGTCGAACAGATCACCGGCATTGTCCGGGAAGTGAATGCCCAGGGCACCTCGGTCGTCCTCGTCGAGCAGAACGCCACCATGGCCCTGTCCCTCGCTGACCATGGCTACATCCTGGAGAACGGTCGCGTGGTCAAGGACGGCCCGGGCGCAGAATTACTCGCTGACAAAGACATCCAGGAGTTCTACCTCGGCGTCGGTGACGCTGGCCGCAAGTCATTCCGTGACGTGAAGACCTACCGACGCAGAAAGCGCTGGAGTTCATGAGCGATTCCTCCACGGCCGGCACCAAGATGACGACTCCACTTCTCGTCGTCGACGGCATCAGCCTCCGATTCGGCGGTGTGCAGGCGATCACCGACATGTCCTTCGACGTGAATCGTGGCGAGTTGTTCGCAGTGATCGGACCTAATGGTGCCGGCAAGACCTCGATTTTCAACTGCATCAATGCCGTCTACAAACCACAGCAGGGCTCGATCAGACTCGACGGCACCGAGATTGTGGGGATGCACCCCCGCGAGACCGCCGAGATGGGCGTGGCCCGGACGTTCCAGAACCTCGGGCTGTTCGGCAACCTCGACATCGTCGACAACCTCATGCTGGGACGTCACCACCTCATGAAGACAGGCTTCCTCAGCGGGGCCGTGTGGTGGGGCCGGGCCAAGCACGAGGAGATCAGCAACCGTGCGACGGTGGAGAAGATCATCGACCTGCTGGAGTTGGGCAACTTCCGGCGCAAGCCGGTGGGCATGCTCCCCTACGGCATCCAGAAGCGGATCGAACTTGGTCGATGCCTCGCCATGGAGCCCCGGTTGCTCCTCTTGGATGAGCCTGTCGCCGGCATGAACCTCGAAGAGACCGAGGACATGGCCCGCTACATCCTCGAGGTCCGTTCCAGTCTCGACGTCACCATGATCATGGTCGAACACGACATGCACGTAGTCATGGATCTCGCCGATCGGGTCATGGCCGTGGACTTCGGTATTCGACTGGCCACGGGCACTCCTGAAGAAGTCCAACAGGACCAACGGGTCATCGACGCCTACCTGGGGAAAGCCTCATGACCGCCGTCGCCCCCCAGTCCCGCCTCCTTACCGATCCACTCGACGCCGTCAGCCTCCCCGAGGTCCTCGTGCACCGAGCACACACCAGTCCGCGCACGGTGGCACTGCGAAAGAAGATGCTTGGTAGATGGAAGGAATACGACTGGGAGACGTACGCCCGCCGAACTGCCGCCACCATGGCGGGACTTCGCACCCTTGGCGTCGAGCGCGGTGACAAGGTCGCCATCCACGCCGAGAACCGACCAGCGTGGGTATTCGCCGATCTTGCCATTCAAGCCATGGGCGCAATCAGTGTCGGGGTCTACCCGACGAGTCCGGCAACCGAGGTCGAGTACCTACTGACCCACTCTGAGGCCAAGGTCGTCATCGTTGAGGATGAGGAGCAGTACGACAAGACCGCCGAGGTCCGCGGCAATCTGCCCCACCTCCGCCATATCGTCGTCGTCGATCCTCGCGGTGTCCGTCACGACGGCGACGGCACGGTCCTCACGCTCGCCGACGTGGAGGCCCTTGGTGAGGGTGCGACGATCGACGATCTTGCCGAGGCGTCGTCACGACTCGCCAGCGACGACGTCGCCATCATCGTGTACACCTCGGGAACCACTGGTCCGCCCAAGGGAGCCATGATTTCCCACGGGAACCTGATGGCCGCAGCCCGCTCGGCGCGAGCCATCTACGACGTGTCCGCCGATGACGACGTGCTCAGCTACCTGCCGCTGTGTCACATCGCTGAACGACTGATCTCGGTCGTCAATGCCATCGGTCTCGGCTACCGGGTCAACTTCGGTGAGGGTGGCGACGCCCTGCTCACCGACCTCGGTGAAGTCCAGCCCACCTTCTTCGTCGGGGTTCCCCGGGTATGGGAGAAGATGCTGGCCGCCGTCGAGATCCGCATGGGTGACGCCTCGCGGCTGAAACGAGCGATGTATCGGTTCTGGAAGTCGCAGGGAGCCCGCATCGCCCACAAGCGCATGCGGGGGGGCATGAACCCTCTGGACCACGTTTGGTACGCACTCGGCTGGGCCATGCTCTACCGGTCAACCCGACAGAAGTTGGGTCTGATGCGTGTCCGCAACGCCGTGTCGGGTGCGGCGCCGATCTCCCCCGCCGTCCTCGAGTTCTTCTGGGCCCTCGGAGTCCCAGTCCGGGAGGTCTACGGCCAGACCGAGAACACCGCACAAGCGACGATGATTCCCGCCGAGAACGTCCGCATCGGCACGGTCGGGGTAGCAGTACCGGGCGCCGAGGTCCGCACCGACCCCGCCACCGGCGAGATCCTCACCCGGGGTCCCGGCACGTTCGTCGGCTATTACCGCAACCCCGAAGCGACGGCGGAGACCGTTGACCCTGACGGTTGGCTCCATACCGGTGACGTCGGGGTGATCGATGAGAACGGCTTCCTCACCATCACCGACCGGATGAAGGACATCATCATCACCGCCGGGGGCAAGAACATCTCGCCATCAGAGATTGAGAACAAGCTGAAGGTCAGTCCTTTCGTCCGTGAAGCCATCGTGATTGGTGACAGTCGCAAATATCTGACCGCCCTCATCGGCATCGAATCCGACACCGTCGGGAACTGGGCGACCCGCCAACAGATCCCCTACACCACCTATGCCGATCTGTCGGCCAAGCCCGAGGTCGAGAAGTTGATCGCTGAGGTAGTCGCCGAGGCCAACGTCGATCTCGCCCAGGTGGAGACCATCAAGGCCTTCCGACTCCTGCATAAAGAACTCGACCAAGAGGACGGCGAGATGACGGCTACCCAGAAGGTCAAGCGAGCCGCCATAGCGTCCGAGTTCGCCGATCTCATCGACTCAATGTACGGAGGGGCGTGACCAGATGACCCGCTTCATCGAGTTCGCCCTTTCCGGCATCGCCCAAGGCTTCGTCTACGCCCTTGTCGCTCTCGGTTTCGTGATCATCTACAAGGCCACCGAGGTCATCAACTTCGCCCAGGGTGGCCTGCTGACACTCGGTGTCTACCTCGTCTACAACTTCACGTCCGGCCAGTCAGTTCCATTCCCCGTCGCCGTCGTGATGTCAATGGTGGTGACCGCCGGAGTGGCGCTGCTCTTTGAGCGACTCGTGCTCAAGCGCATGCTGGGCAACCCCGTGTTCGCGCAGGTCATGGTGACCATTGGACTGTTGTTCATTCTCCAAAATCTCGTAGTCGCCATCTGGGGGGCCGAACCGCTCAACCTCGGTGACCCGTGGGGCATCAGCACCATCAGCATCGGTGAGGTTGTCATTGAAGTCCGCGATCTGTGGACCGCCGTCCTCGCCATCGCCGTCCTCGCCGCGTTCTTTCTTTTCTTCCGGTTCTCCAAGGTCGGCCTGGCCATGCGAGCCACCGCCATCGACCAAGAGGCTGCCCTCGCCCAGGGCATGAGCTCACGCCAGGTGTACATGGCGGCGTGGGGCATCGCCGGAGCCACGGCTGCCATCGCCGGAGTCGGGGTGGCTGCCGGAGCCAACGGCGTCAGTCCCTCAGTGGAATTCGTCGCCCTCCTCGCTTTTCCCGCCATCATCCTTGGCGGCATCGACTCCCCGCTGGGCGCCGTCATCGGAGGTCTCATCATCGGCGTGACCCAGAGCCTCACCGCCGGCTACCAAAACGAACTGTTCCCGTGGCTTTGGGCCGGGTTCGATGACGTCATGCCCTTCATCGTGATGGTCCTCGTTCTCCTCGTCCGCCCCTACGGCCTGTTCGGTACACCAGAGATCAAGAGGGTCTAATGGCACGACAGAGCCCCTACCTCATCACGAACTACAGCAAGGATCTCCGGCTTTTCGGTTCGTCGTGGCGACGCGCCGGATTGCTGCTGCTCGCCGCCTTGTTCATCGTTCTCCCCTTACAGCTCGACGACTTCTGGCTCAGCCTGTTGGCTACCGTCGGCATCTACGCCATCGGCGCCATCGGACTGAATCTGCTCACCGGCTACGCCGGACAGGTATCGCTCGGCCACGCCTTCTTCTTTGGCGTCGGCGCCTACTGTGCGGCGTGGTTCGGCGGTGGTAGCGCGGTCGGCACTCGGGACGGAGTTCTCTTTCTCGACCTCCCGATGTTCGTGTGGCTGCCCCTCGCCGGTCTCATCGGAGCTGCTCTGGGTGCGCTGGTGGGCCCGGTGGCATTGCGACTCAGTGGGCAGTATCTCGCCATCGTCAGCATCGGCCTGCTCTTCGTGGGGGACTGGATCCTCTTGGGCTGGGTTTCAGCGACGAACGGCAGTCAAGGTCTGCGAGTAACCGCCGAGCCGGCCATCGGACCAGTCAACTTCTCCGACCTCAATATCTTCGGCAGCGCCTTCAGCCCCGAACAGGGTGAGTTCTGGTTCGTCTGGGGCCTAGTGGCCGTCGTCGCCCTGATGGCCAAGAACATCGTGCGCTCACGACCGGGACGTGCCCTGCAGGCCATCCGTGACCGGGACGTGGCGGCCGAGATCATTGGGGTCAATCCGGCCCGGGCCAAGATCGGGGTGTTCGCCCTGTCGAGTGGTATCGCCGCTGTCGCCGGAGGGATGTACGGGATGATCGTGGTGCGAACCGTGACGCCGGAGACTTTCACCGGCTTCGGTGGCCTCGTCACCTCCATCACCTTCATCGCCATCATCATCGTGGGCGGCATCAGCACCATCAGTGGTGCCATCGTCGGGTCGCTCGTCGTCGTCACCCTCCGGCAGGTCACCAGTCGATTCGTCGACGTCCTGCCATTTCTCAAGCAGACCCCCAATGATGACGGGCTCATGCTCGTTGGGCAGTTCAACCTCATCGTCTTCGGCCTGTTGATCATCATCTTCCTGCTCGCCGAACCGCTCGGACTCGTGGCCCTGTGGCGACGGGTGACGACGTACTTCAAGGCGTGGCCCTTCTCGTACTGACCGCCACCGGCTTCTACCCGTTCGGCGGCCCTAAAGTTCCAGTAACCAACTAACCAAACAACCAAGGAGAAACCATGCGCAGCAACCGAGGGCGAGCCCTTGTTGGCATCGCACTTGCAGTTTCGCTGGTGGTCGCAGCCTGCGGCCGCAGCGAGGAGACCACGTCGGGCGGTGAGTCCGGTGGCACCAACGCCAACGCCGGCAACCCGCCCGCCGGCGTGCCCGGCTTCGATGGCACCACCATCAGCCTCGGCGTGCTCACCCCCCAGACCAGCCTGGCGGTC
>JALRFT010000116.1 GCA_023261915.1 Acidimicrobiales bacterium
CCGCACGCAAGGCTGCCAAGAAGGCAACCAAGAAGGCAACCAAGAAGGCGACCAAGAAGGCGCCCGCACGCAAGGCTGCCAAGAAGGCACCCAAGAAGGCGACCACGAAGGCGCCCGCACGCACGGCTGCCAAGAAGGCAACCAAGAAGGCGACCCGCAAGGCGCCTGCACGCAAGGCTGCCAAGAAGGCGACCCGCAAGGCGCCTGCACGCAAGGCTGCCCGGCGCCGCTGAGCAGACGAATGTCAGCCGGCCTCTGCCGGCGAACGTCGGAGCCCACCGCTTCTGCGGTGGGCTCCTTCGCGTCCCACGCGACTCTCTAAAAGTCGATGCTGCCCACCCAACCCCACCACACTCGGTAGGGTCTCGTCATGAGCGCTCAGTTCATCTTCACGATGTACAAGGTTGGGAGGTTCCATCCGCCTGACCGCCAGGTGCTTGACGACATCACGCTGTCGTTCTACCCAGGTGCAAAGATCGGTGTCCTCGGTGCCAATGGTTCAGGGAAGTCATCCCTGCTTCGGATCATGGCCGGTGTTGACGACGGCTTCACCGGTGAGGCCCGTCTTACTCAGGGCTTCACTGTCGGCCTTCTGGAACAAGAGCCCACCCTTGATCCGGACAAGAACGTCCTCGGGAACGTGATGGACGGCGTGGGTGAGATCGCTGACCTGCTCACCGACTACGACGCCGTGCTGGCTCAGTGGTCTGATCCTGACGCCGATTACGAGAAGCTGGGCGAGAAGCAGGCCGAACTCGAGCGGCGCATCGAGGCAGCGGGGGCGTGGGATCTCAAACGAACCATCGAGATCGCTATGGACGCTCTCCGTCTACCGCCCGAGGACAGCGACGTGACATCGCTCAGTGGCGGTGAGCGACGACGGGTCGCCTTGTGTCGCCTGCTGCTCAGCCGGCCGGACCTCCTCCTGCTGGACGAGCCCACCAACCACCTTGATGCCGAGAGCGTGTCATGGCTCGAGCGCTTCCTCCGTGACTACGAGGGCACCGTCGTGGCGGTCACCCACGATCGGTACTTTCTTGACAACGTCGCCCGCTGGATCCTCGAGCTCGACCACGGCAAGGGCATCCCGTTTGAGGGGAACTACTCAGGATGGCTCGACCAGAAGCAGGCGAAACTGGCACAGGCCGCCAAGGCCGACTCCCGCCGCCAGCGGACCCTTGAACGCGAACTCGAGTGGGTGCGCATGGCACCCAAGGCCCGCCAGGCCAAGGGAAAGGCGAGGCTGACCGCCTACGAGAAACTCCTGGCCGAGGATGCCAACAATGGCAACGGCCCCGATCAACTCGAGATCTACATCCCACCAGGTGAGCGTCTCGGCGATCAGGTCATCGAGGTCGACTCCCTCTCAAAGGGATTCGGGGATCGTCTGCTCATCGACGACCTGTCGTTCACCCTCCCCCGTGCCGGAATCGTCGGGGTTATCGGGCCCAACGGAGCCGGTAAGACCACCCTGTTCCGACTCCTCACTGGAGAGGAACAGCCTGACAGTGGATCAATCACGATCGGACCGACCGTCCGGATGGCTGCCGTCGACCAGCACCGGGACGCCTTAGACCCAGATCGAACCGTCTACGAGGAGATATCGGGGGGCGATGAGATTGTAAAGCTGGGGACCAGGGAGATGAACGCCCGCGCCTATGTCGCCGCGTTCAACTTCAAGGGTTCTGATCAGCAGAAACAGGTAGGGGTCCTTTCCGGAGGGGAGCGCAACAGGGTCCACCTGGCCAAGGTCCTTCGACAGGGCGGCAACCTTCTCCTGCTCGACGAACCCACCAACGATCTCGATGTCGACACCCTTCGTGCCCTCGAGGAAGGTCTCGAGTCCTTTGCTGGATGCGCTGTGGTCATCAGTCACGACCGGTGGTTTCTCGATCGGATCGCGACCCACATCCTCGCCTTCGAGGGCGACTCAAAGGTTCGCTGGTTTGAGGGGAACTTCAGTGAGTACGAGTCCGTTCGTCGCACTGAACTTGGCGCAGATGCCGATCAGCCACACCGGATCGCCTACAAACCTCTAACGCGATGATCTCCGCCACACAGCGGGAACTCCACTGATGGGCGGTGCGGGCCACGGGCCAACCGAGACCGATCACGTCACCGCAGTGCGTATCGCTACCTCCATTGGGCGGACGCTGCCTGGACTCCGACGCCAACTCGTTGCTGAGGGCGTCACGGGCACCGACCTTGGCACTGCAGGAGATCGATTCGCTCAGGCCACCCTCGAGCACCTTCTCGTGGATCTCAATATTGCGGATGCCGTCCTCAGTGAAGAAGCCAGCGATGACCGGTCCCGGCTGTCCTCCACTCGGGTGTGGGTCATCGATCCCCTCGACGGAACCAGGGAGTTCACCGACCCCCAACGGATCGACTGGGCAGTCCACGTTGCGCTCGTCATCAACGGAGAGCCCAGTGCGGCTGCCGTGCACCTTCCTGAGCCTGACGTGGTCCTCTCCACGTCCGAGCCGGTCCCGTGTCCTTCCCTGCCGACCAGCCGTCCACTGCGCATCGTCGTCAGTCGGACCCGGCCACCCCGGCTCGCCCCGGCCCTCGCCACACATCTTGACGCCGAGATCGTGACGATGGGCTCGGCGGGGGCGAAGGCCGCCGAAGTCATGTCGGGTCAGGCCGAGATCTACCTCCACGACGACGGTATGAACGAATGGGACGCCTGCGCGCCAGCCGCAGTGGCGGCAGCCGCCGGACTGCACAGCAGCGGTCTCGACGGACGACCGCTGGCATTCAACAAGCCCGATCCGAAGATCGGCAGCCTCCTCATCTGTCATCCCGACCTCGCCGATCAAGTGTTGGAGTTCATGCAGACCGAGATCGAGACCTAGGGCTGGAGTCGCCATGGGACTCCGCACCCTCCGCAGCCTGGTCACCTACAAGGGGATGCCTGGGACTGAGGTTGTTCGACGGTGAAGACTGAAGCGAACCCGATCCGAGGGCCTCTCAACGCGTGGGGCCTTCGGGCGCTTGAGGGGGTTTTCGAGCGCACACTCGGCGCCCAGAAGCGACGTCTCTTCATCGATCTACCCGACGAGGTGGTTGAACTCGGGAGCGGTCCTGGCTCGAACATGCGATACCTCCGCGCTGGGACGCGGCTGACAGCAGTCGAACCCAACCCGGCGATGCATGACCTGCTGCGAGCGAGCGCCGCCGAACACGGCGTCGGCCTCACCCTGCTCGCTCATGGGGCGGAGGGGATCCCGCTCCCCGATGCCAGCACCGACGCTGTGATCTGCACGCTGGTGCTGTGCACCGTCTCTGATCCCACAGCAGCACTCGCCGAGGTGCGTCGGATTCTGCGGCCGGGTGGCCAGTTTTTGTTCATTGAGCACGTGGCCGCTGATCCCACAACCCACCCGTCGTTGGCGAGGTCACAGAGAATCCTGCGTCGCCCTTGGCGCTGGGTATTCGAAGGCTGTGAACTCCACCGTGACACTGCGTCACTGATCACCGAAGCAGGGTTCGACAGCACCGACATCCACTCCGGGACGGCCCGCCCCGCCATCCTCCCGATAGCACCGATGGTTTGGGGTCGCGCCGTACGCTGAGATCCACTACGCGGGGACGAGCGGACTACTCCACTGCGGGAATGGCCCCGTACACTCCTCTCATGTCCCTGCGTCCTCCCGATACCGACCTGAGCGAGTTTGGTCTGCCACTCCCGACTGATCTCGCCATCGGCTCGTTTTCCAGCGACGCTCCGTGGATCGTGGATCCCGACCAGATGACGTGGCGGTCCGCCGAACCTGTTGTGCGATGGGCGGTAGCTCGAGAACTCCCCGAGTTGGTTCGACCGAGGCTTCTGCCCTCCCCCGGGCGACTCTTGCGGGTCGTTGGTCGACTGGCAGTGACCGTTGGACCGTGGGCGCTGGGGGCACGTCGGCGAGGCGGAGCAACCAGCCGGGCCGATCTCTCGCGACGTCTTCGGGTGGCCGCAGAGCGTCTTGGCCCCACGTACATCAAACTCGCCCAGATCATCTCTTCGGGAGAAGGACTGTTTCCCGAGGAACTCGTGAACGAATTCAAGAAATGTCGGGATCGTGTTCCCGCCGAACCGTTCCACAAGGTGCGTGAGGTGGTTGAGTCCGACCTGGGCCAGCCGCTGGAGGCAGTGTTTCGCTCCTTTGATCGGGTGCCCCTCGCCGCCGCCTCTATCGCTCAGGTCCACGCCGCGACACTCCTGAGTGGCGAGGAGGTCGTCGTCAAGGTCCAGCGACCAAGCGTGGAGCGTCTGGTGAGGGAAGACCTGCGTGTCATGGCATGGCTGGCGCCCTTCCTTGTGGGACGGATCCCGATTGCTGCGCTGGCCAATCCCCCCGCACTCGTGGAGCTTTTCGCCGAGACCATCACCGAAGAACTCGACTTCCGGCTCGAGGCGGCGAACATGCTCGACGTGGCGCGCATCTTCGCCGAACTCGACCAGCGCAACTACGTCATCCCACGACCCCATCCAAGTCTGGTCACCCCCCGGGTTCTCGTCATGGAACGGATCCACGGATTCGCCTTCGACGACGTCGCCGGGATGCTCGATGCCGGGGTCGACACGACCGAGGTTGTCCGCACCGGCATGATCGGCTTCATGGAAGGCGCCATGTTGTACGGGGTGTTCCATGGTGACCTGCACGGCGGCAACCTGCTGGTGCTGCCTGATGGGCGGGTGGCCCTCCTCGACTTTGGCATCACGGCGCGATTCAGCCCACTGAAACAACAGGCCTTCCTGCGTATGGTGGTCGGTGCCACGATGAACGACTTGCGAATCCAGATTGAGGCGCTGCGAGATCTGGGCGCCCTACCGCCCGACACCGACACGGAGGCGGTCATCGCCGAGTTGGGCCTCGACCGACCGCCCGTGGATCCCACCACCCTCACCCCCGACGAGATGGTGGGTGAGATCCAACAGGTCGTGAAGGGCCTCATGGGCCTTGGGGCCCGCCTGCCCAAGGAACTGATGCTCTACATCAAGAACATGGTGTTCCTTGACGGCGCCATCGCCACACTGGCACCCGATCTGGACTTGTTCGCCGAGATCGCTCGGATCAGTGAGTACATGGCGCAGCGACACGGTGAGCGCATCGCCGCATCGATTGGGATGGAACCCGCATCTGTCGATTTCGACTTCAGCGGTATCAAGGCGTCTTTCGGAGTAGATCCCAACAGCACGTCGTCACTCACCTACCGCGACCTCCAGAAGCGTCGGAAACTCATCAGCGACCGACTGGCTGGCCGAAAGTTGCTGTGACTCCCTCGGGTCGGAGCCAGTGATTGTGGGACGTGCAACATGAGGCTCGTCGTCGCTCGTTGCAGCGTGGATTACCGCGGCCGGCTGGATGCCCATCTGCCGTCAGCACTGCGTCTCATCATGGTCAAGGCTGACGGCTGCGTCGCCATCCACGCCGACGGTGGTGCCTACAAACCACTCAACTGGATGAATGCGCCCAACACCATCGTCGAAAACGAGAGCATGTGGGTGGTGACGAACCCCAAGGGAGAAACACTGACCATCACGTTCGACGAGGTCGTCGCCGATCTGCACCATGAACTCGGCGTTGATCCAGGACTCGTCAAGGACGGGGTGGAAGCCCACCTCCAAGAGCTTCTCGCCGCTAACCCCCATCACCTCGCCGACGGGATGGTGCTGGTGCGTCGCGAGTACCCCACCGACATCGGTCCCGTCGATCTCCTCTGTCGAGATGCGGAGGGCAACCCGATCGCTGTTGAGGTGAAGAGACGAGGGGACATCGACGGGGTGGAACAACTCGCCCGCTACCTCGAGCGGCTAGATCGAGATCCCCTGCTCCGCGGCATTCGGGGCTTGTTCGTCGCCCAAATCGTCAAGCCCCAGGCGAGAACCCTCGCTGAGGCGCGAGGTATCTCCTGGTGTGAGGTCGACTACGACGAACTTCGGGGAATCCCCTCCGACGTCCTCCGACTGTTCTGATCAGTCTGGGCGCCCTAGGCGTCGAAGGTCACGCGGCCGCCATCGAGCACGACCCTGTCGCCGAGCGAGGAACCCGCGGCCCAGGTAGTGAAGATCGCCTCACCATCCCCTGTGCGCCAGATCCGCGTCGTGAGCTCCTCGCCCGGGAACACACTGGCGGAGAAGCGACCCTCCATAGAGCGAAGACGATCCGGGTCACCACCACACAACTCATGCAGCAGGGCGCGCCCGGCGAAGCCGTAGGTACACAGGCCGTGAAGGATGGGACGGTCGAAGCCACCCATGGCGGCGAACGACGGATCCGAGTGGAGCGGGTTGCGATCGCCTGACAGTCGATACAGCAGCGCTTGGTCAGGGCTCGTGATCTGAACAACCTCAACATCAGCGGGACGATCCGGAGCGACGTTGCGAGGCCCCGAGGGTCCACGATCGCCACCCCATCCACCCTCACCCCGAATGAACAGGGACATGGTGGCCGCTAACAACGGGTTCCCCGTTGCCGTGTCCGTTGATGTCACGGCCAGCTCAACCACTGCGCCCTTGCCCTTGTCCCAGATGGCAGTGATCTCGCCGACATTGCTGACCGTTCCCTCCGTGGGGATCGGCGCAAAGATCTCAATACGCTGCTCACCGTGGACGAGCATGGCCGGGTTGAAATCACCCAGCTTGGCCATGGCGCCGAATCCACCGGAGGCAATGATCACCGCCATGGTGGGCAGGGCACGAAGGGTCACGTCCCGCGTGTTCTCGGTGGTGAAGGCCAATTCATCGGTGCCTGCGCCCACGCCAAGGGCGTAGAGCATGCAGTCCTTGGCATCCCACGACTTCTCAGCCGGTTCGCCACGTGCACCGACGGCATCAGGGTTGATTGGCATGATCTCAGTTCTCCTTGCGGGGACGCCCGCTCATGTCGGCGTTGGCCCGGGCCTGGGCAACGATGTCGAGCACCCGTGGTCCGAGTGCTTCAGGATCAGCGAGCGGTTCTGCCGTCGGCCCTCGGCTCCACCCCTCACTGACTGACAGGGCGCGCCCACTTACATCAAAGACACGACCCGTCACACCATCGCTCTCCTCCGAGGCAAGCCAACACACAATCGGGGCGATCCAGCGGGGAGCCATCTGCTCCTTGATCTCGTCGGGTGCCTGACCCATCCCGAGGTTCTCAGTCATGCGCGTAAGCGCTGCGGGGGCGATGGCGTTGACGGTGACCCCGTACCGCTCGAGTTCTAGGGCGGCGATCACGGTGAACGCCGCAATGCCGGCTTTGGCCGCACCGTAATTGGTCTGTCCCGGATTTCCATACAGACCCGAAGGTGACGAGGTGTTGATGATGCGCCCGTGGTTTTCGTCGCCGGCCTTGGACCGCTCCCGCCAGTGCACTGCTGCGTGGTGACTCGGGCCTGCGGTTCCCTTCAGATGGACCTTGATCACGGCGTCCCACTCCTGCTCCGTCATGTTGACGAGCATGCGGTCACGCAAGATACCGGCGTTGTTGACGAGCACATCAAGTTGACCGAACGTCTCAACCGCCTGGTCAATCAGCCGGGCTGCTCCATCCCAGTTACTGATGTCATCCGTGTTGGCCACGGCGGCGCCTCCTGCTGCGACAATCTCGTCGACAACTTCCTGCGCCGGCCCGCCCGAGGTTCCCGAGCCGTCCATTGAGCCGCCGAGGTCATTGACGACCAACTTGGCCCCGTGGCTGGCGAGCAACAATGCGTGCTCACGCCCGATGCCTCGCCCCGCTCCGGTGACGACGCAGACCCGTCCCTCGCACAATCTCGCCACAATGCCCTCCTGCTTGCTGCGAACTTTGTGAGCCTACAGAACGGTCGTCCCCCGCTGCGCCAGAGCGACGATCAGGCGACCTTGGGAGTGGGAAGCAGGGCGGTACGATGCCCAGAGGGCCCCACAGGACCTCCTTGCCTCCCATGACGCTCAACGACCCATCCCAACCAGCTGAGCCGCCGACTGCCGCTCCCCGCTCCGGCGGACCGCTGGCAGCCCCGCCTCCCACCCCGCAACGTCCACGACGACGTCGGTGGCCATGGGTCGTGGGTGTCGTCATTGCCCTTGTAGTGGTCTGGCTGGGGGCATTCGGCATTGCGACCGCCATCGCCGGTGATTCGTCGCCACGCAACGTCGTTGTCGCCGGCACCAACGTTGGCGGGCTCTCACCCGCGGACCTCGACCGCCGACTCGACGAGGTGGCCAACAACTACGAGACGACGCCGGTTGATGTCGTCACCCCCGCAGGCACCGTCACCACCGATGCACAGGATTCCGGTCTGGCCCTCGACGCAAGAGCAACGGCGGCCACCGCCCTCAATGCCGACGCCGACACGCCCGCAGTGCTGCGCCCCGTCACGTGGCTCAAGTCGCTCATCTTCGAGCGACCCGTCACCCCGACCATGACGGTGGACGTCGAGAGGCTCGCCGAATCCCCTGTTGGTGAGTTGCCCGCCGAGAACTCCGAACCACCCACCGAACCGGGTCTCGTCGCCGATGGAGCAGCGCTCAGTGCCACAGAAGGACAGGACGGCCGAGACATGACGCTCGGCCAGATCGCCAACGCCATGACCGCAGCGGCCGAGGCGCAGCCCGTAGGAGCCCTCCGGGTCACCGTGCAACCCGTCGTGGTCCCACCCACCTACACGCTCGCCGACGCCCAAGCCCTCGCCAAGGAGACCAACGCCAAACTCAACGAGCCGATCACCCTTCAGGTGGGGCCGGTCTCGGTCACCGTGGACGGGCTCACACTCGCCGGGTGGCTCACCACCGCTGCCGGGCCGGACCGCTTGGAACTCGCTGTTGACCCGTTCCGGGCGGGGGAAGGCATCTCGGCCATTGCCGGAGAGGTCGGCAACCCTGAGGAACCGGCCCGGCTCGTGGTCGAGAACGACCAGGTCACCACCGTCGGAGGCCGGGGTGCCACCCGGTGCTGTGACCCGGCCTCCTTCCAGCGAATCGCACTCGCCCTCTCCACACCGGAACGGGTGGCACTAGTCGACCTCCGTGAGGAACCACTCGTGCGCGGTCCGGAGTGGGCCGCGGCCCTCGGCATCACCAAACCGGTCGGGTCCTTCACGACCCAGTTCCCCGCCGGACAGAGCCGCAACACCAACATCATCCGGATCGCCCAGATCCTGCAGGGCACGGTCATTGAGCCTGACACCACCTTCTCGGTCAACGGCACCACCGGGCCCCGGGACATCGCTCAGGGTTTCGTTGAGGGCGGCATCATCATTGACGGCAAAGTGGTCAGTGGCGTCGGTGGTGGCATCTCGCAGTTCGCCACCACCCTGTTCAACGCAGCGTTCTTCGCTGGCCTCGACATCCCCGACTACACGATGCACAGCCTCTACATCTCCCGCTATCCCTACGGTCGGGAGGCCACGCTGTACTACCCGTCGGTCGACCTCAAGATCACCAACAACACCCCCTACGGAGTCCTGCTGTGGCCGACGTGGACGGATCAGTCCATCACCGTGACGCTGTACTCGACGCCGTGGGTGGTGGGCGAGCAGACTGGTCAGGTCGTCGAGCCCGCCGGGGTGTGTACCCGGGTCATCACCCAGCGCACTCGTACGTGGCTTGAGGACAACCGCAAGGAGAACGACTACTTCAGGGCGCTCTACCAGCCCGAGGAAGGTGTCAAGTGCTGAACGAGGACTCGGGGGTCGTTGCGGGCAACGAGGACCTAGCGACACAACTGGGTATTGACTTCACCTTCGAGCCGCGCATGAGTGGTTCGGATGCGCTCATGTGGCGCATCGAGAAGGACCCCCTACTGCGAAGCACGATCGTCATGATTATGGTGTTCGATGGCGAGCTGGACCGCCAGCGGGTGACACGACGCATGGAGCGGGTCAGCCGCCTGGTTCCTCGGCTTCGCCAGCGAGTCCTCGGTCATCCCATGTCGATCGCCCCGCCGCGCTGGGAGGTCGATCCCAACTTCCGCCTCGACTACCACCTTCGGTTCATGCGGGCACCCGGGTCCGGGACACTTCGCGAGGTCTTCGACATCGCCGCACCGATTGCCATGCAGGGCTTCGACCGCGCTCGACCACTCTGGGAGTTCACCGTCGTAGAGGGACTCGCCGGCGGTAAGACCGCTCTCATCGGCAAGGTGCATCACGCCATCACCGACGGGGTGGGGGGAATGAAGCTCCAGCTCGAGCTCCTTGACCTGTCGCCCGAGGCCCCCGACCCGGGACCGCTCCCCCCGGCGCCCGAGGCCAGCCCCCTCCCCGAGTCACAGCGCTGGGTGGACGCCGCCGCCTGGGAGGCGCGCCGCCAGATTGACGCCGTGCGCCAGTTGGCGGGCAACGCCACTGCGACTGCAGCCCGAACCCTCACCGATCCTGTCGGAGTGGGGGTCGGTGCTCTGCGGACGCTGGGATCCGTCATCCGCATGATCAGCCCGGCCACCGAGCCGCTCAGCCCCCTGATGCGAAGTCGTTCACTCAGCGTGCACTTCGACACGATTGAAGTCGACCTTCCCCGTCTCAAGGCCGCCTCACGGATTGTTGGCGGTCACCTCAATGACGCCTTCGTCGCTGCCGTCCTCGGTGGCTTGCGCCACTACCACGACTCCCATGGTTACAAAGTCGAATCGTTGCGCATGACAATGCCGATCAACGTGCGCAACGATCGCACCGCCCGGGTAGCCGGCAACCAGTTCGCTCCCGCTCGCTTTGCGGTCCCCGTATGGATGGAGGATCCCATTGGCCGGATGAACGCTGTGCGCGAACTCGTGGCCCAGTGGCGGGATGAGCCGGTCCTCTCGTTGACCGAGCCCATCGCCAACATCCTCGCCCGGCTACCCGCCAGCGCTACGACGGCACTGTTCGGCTCGATGCTCAAGGGCATCGACTTCGTGACGTCCAATGTGCCCGGCCCACCCATTCCCGTCTACATCGACGGTGTCCCCATGGAACGTCAGATCGCCTTCGGGCCGATGACCGGGGCCGCCGCCAATCTGGTCGTGCTGTCCTACTGCGACACCCTCAATGTCGGGATCAACACTGACCCGGCAGCCATCGACGACCCGGAACTCTTCACCGAATGTCTCCGCAAGGGATTCGACGAGGTGCTCGCCCTGGCGTGAAGGGTCGCCGGAGCGACTCAGTCGTGGAGCGCCGTGTGGTCGACCCAGTTGCCGTGGAACCCGGCGGGCACCCGAACTGGCAACTCGACGACCGCCACCGGAGCGGCACCGAGGTCGGTGGCATCGAGAACGACGAGCTCGGAGCGGTCGGTGGCGGCGTCGTAGACGAAGCCCATCAGCCAGCCGTCGTCCTCGTTGACCCCGTCGCCTGCTGGCACGAACACGAACTCACCGCCCGTGCGACCACGGCCCATGTTGTGCACCTCTGACGTGCCGGCTTTGAGATCATGTTTGAAGATCGAGGTGGTCAGATCGGCGCCACCTCCCATGCGGGAAACGCCGATCTCGGCGGTATAGCCGAATCGGTGTGGAATACCGGTGAACCGCTCATTGATGCGAGGGAATTCCTGAGCACGATCGTCAATGACCTCGCTGGAAAATGATCCCGTGACGCGGTTGAGACGCCATCTGACCAGCGACGGCGAGCCATCGCCCTCGTCATCGAGATCGGCCCGGAACATTGAGGGGTGACGGGCGACGTCCACGACGACGACGTCCCCGTCGTCGTAGGCGTTGAGCGGGTGGAATACGTAGCACGACTCCACCTCGATCCATACCGTGTCCTCCGCCGTCCCTGATCGAGGCATGAGTCCGACTCGCGGCACGTAGTCGTCGTCCCACCGGAAGGGCATCGCCCGACGGGCCGCAGCCATCTCAAGATCAAAGATGACCGGGAGATCGAAGGCCACGACCGTCGATGACGTGAGGGCCATGTCGTGGGCCATGATCGGCTTTCCCGTGGGTAGCAGTTCGGTCCGCACAAGATGCCCCTCGGTGTCGATCTCGTGGTAGCCAAGCAGCGCATCAAGGAAGTGGTAACTCATGACGTGCATGTTCCCGGTGACCGGATCGAACTTCGGGTGGGCGTTGACGCCGTAGGGCAGCACACCACCGAAGTTGGTTTCACCCACCGTCTCCAACTCGCCGTCGATGCGATACGGCAGGCTGCCCTCCGTCAGTGCCAGCAACGTTCCCGCCTGGGCCACGACGTTGGTGTTGCCGAGTCCGGCGAAGAACCCACCTTCTTGGCGGGCAACGGGCTCCCGCCCCTGCATGGCCGCAACCTTGGGCGAACGCACCCAGCGGTTGCGGTACCACTGGGCCTTCCCCTCGGAGATGCGCACCCCGTGGAGCATGCCTTCACCAATGAACCAGTGGTAGTTCGCCGGATCCGGGGCAACGGGGTTCGGTCCGTTGCGGACGTAGGTCCCGTTGAGATCCGACGGCAGGGCACCACGGACGGGAAGATCCCATGCGGTCACCTCGGTGTCGACCGGGGCGAAGTTCCCCTCGAGGAACGTATGGCTCGCAGTGTCGGTCACTGACTGATCCACGCCTCAGTGAGCGGCGGGGCCACGGTCCTGCCCCCGCTCGCACCCGAAGGAAGGGTCCAGTCAGCGATACCGAAGACATTGTTGGCGTACACCACAGCACCGAGGTTATGCACGAGGAACAGGAAGTTGCCGTCCTTGGCGAGCTCGCGCTGCACGTCGGCAAAGGCCGCCTTCTGTGCCGCCGGGTCGTCGGTGGCCCGGGCACGGTCGAGCGCTTCGACGATCGCCGGGTTCTTGTTCCGGGTGAAGTTCAGCGGGTTCCCCTCGGGGTAGTCGGCGATGAACACGTACTCCCGGTCCAGCTTGGGTGAGCCGAAGAGGATGAATCCCGTGGACTGGTAGGCACCCGTCAGGGCCCGGACCAAGAGCGTGGGCTGGTCCATGGCCTCGAGGGTGACCTGGATCCCGACATCAGCAGCCTGCTGTTGGAGGGTCTCGGCGATACGACGGATCTCGGGGACCGGCAGGATGTTGGAACTGAAGGCCAACGGCTTGCCGTACTTCGCCTCGTACTCCGCCACGAGTTCCCGGGCTTTGGCCTGGTTGAACTCAGGGACGCCGGCATCGATGTAGACATCCGACGACGGCTTGTAGGGGCCGACCGCCGGCGGGAAGAGACCTTCGTAGGCCTGATCGGTGATGGCCTGCCGGTCGAGAGAGTAGGCGAGAGCCTGGCGGGCGATCGGATCGTTGAACGGCTCCACCGAGGTGTTCAGACCAATGAAGGTCTCTGAGACCTCGTTGTTGTCGTCGGAATACATCTGGAACTTGCCCTGCGATGCCAGCTCGGCAAACCGGATGATCTGGGCGGCGTCACCGGTCTCCATGGCCTGGATCTGGTTGGCCTCGAGTGACCGGCCACGGGTCTGAATGTCGGTGAGCACCTCGAACTTCACGCCGTCGAGGTAGGGCAGGCCCTCTCGCCAGTAGTTGGCGTTGCGGCTTACCTCAAGGTTCCGGCCCGGAGTCCACTGGACGAAGGTGAAGGGTCCACTGCCCACCGGGTTCCGGCCGCCATCGGGATCGTCGAGCATGGCCGGTGCCATCACGTAACCGACCTGTGAGGTCATGGCATCGGGGAAGGTTGACCACGGCTTGACCATGTCCACCTGCACCGAGAGGGGTCCGGTGGCAGTGACGGTGTCGATGAAGCTGACTGCGGTGGACGTAAGCAGAGCCGTCTGGTGAGCCTGGAGGTTCCGGGCCACTGCAGCACCGTCAACGGGTGTTCCGTCATGGAAGGTCACACCGGATCGCAGACCGATGGTCCACGAGGTGAAGTCAGCATTCGGGGTGAACGACTCGGCGAGGTAGGGCTGAGCCACAAAATCCTTGTCGTAAGCGGCGAGCGGATCGAAGATCGTGTTCCCCACGATGTAGGCGGAGTTCGCCCACCGACCGTCAGTGACCCGCCAGCCGTCAGTCTCAGCCGACAGCCCGAACGTCAGCGTGCCGCCCGAGACCGGGTCGCCGGGAGGGGCGTTGACGTAGTCGAGTCGGACATTGCCCTCGGCATCGGTACTGATGGCTCCGCTGGCCTCCGTCGTGTTGTCCGAGGCACGAGAACAACCGGCGGCAAGGAGCGCTATGGCGAGCAAGGGTGCGGCCACCCAGGCGGTCCGTCGGACCCGGTGTTGGGATGACGCTGGGCGCTCAACGGTCACGTCGTGCGGAACATGCTGCACTTCTCTACCCCCCGGTTCAGACCACTGCGGTCACTGGCGCCGAAGATTACTCCACCCCTCGGGCCCCCGCCGCCGCCCCACAGTGGGCCTGCCAGACCGCTCCGACAAAGCGGTGCACCGCCCGAACGACGCTGTCGGTGCGGGGACTGCGGAATGCGTCGAAGGCGTGCTGGGTTCCTGGCAACTCGAGGTAGACCACCGTCGATGTGCTGACCCGGCGCATCACTGTTTCAAAGCGCCGGGCGTCAGATACGGGGGCGAGAGTGTCCCGATCGCCGTGGATGACCAGCATCGGGGGTACCGGCAGCGCCTCGCCAGCACGTTCCGCAGCCTCGGCGAGCAACAGCGGGGAGGCGGCTGCGAACACCTCCGGTTCCTCGTCGAGAAACGCCTTGACGACCAGCGGTTCGAGGATCTCGGCGACGAACTCCGGACCGAACTGGCCCTCCCGGTTCGTCCAGTCGTAGACGCCGTAGAACGGCACGGCTGCCTGCACTGACGTGTCCGCCTCCTCAAAGCCCGGTTGGTAGCGAGGGTCCCCGGCGGTCATCGCCAACATGGCCGTCAGGTGTCCGCCTGAGGAGCCACCAGTGGCAGCCACGAAGGAAGGGTCCACCCCGTACTCGTCGGCGTGATCGCGCACCCACGCCACCGCCCGTTTGCAGTCGATGAGGTGGTCGGGCCACGTCGCTGCAGGACTCAGCCGGTAGTCGATGTTGAACACCACCCAACCGTTGGCGGCGAGGTGGCGCATCAGGGGCAGGGCCTGGCGATCCTTGAAACCGAGGACCCATGCTCCTCCGTGGATCTGGACAATCGCCGGGCGTCGTTCCCCCGGCCGTCGGTCGCCAGCAGGGGCGAACACGTCGAGCCGTAGTTCGCGTCCCCCCGCTCGACCGAACACCACCCCCTTGGTGACCCGGTAGGAGCGGCGCCGGGGACGACGCATCGGGACCTGGTCGCCAAGGCCATTGAGCGCAGCGGCCACC
>JALRFT010000120.1 GCA_023261915.1 Acidimicrobiales bacterium
ACCCGACGCCGCTCCGCCTCGGTCAGGTCATCAGCAGCGAACACGGCGGACAGTGTGTCGGTTCGCGGATACATGTAGGCCTGCATCAGTCGGCGCTCGAGGACCTGCTGACGTTGGTCGAACTCCGCCCGTGCCGACGAGAGCTCCCCGCCGAGCGTGTCGATGCGTTCCTGCGCTGCCGCAAGCTCGGCCTCCGCTGATGACGTTGAGACCTCGAGTGCCGAGATCTCCCCGGCGAGTCGGTTGGCCTCCGCCTGGAGTTCGAGATCGGTGGCCCGCAGCACGTCGAGTTCCCCGGCGATGGCGTCTTGACGGGCACGGCGGGCGTTGGCCTCTGCTCGTTCGGTTTCGGTCATCCACTCACTCTGGGCTGCGGACACGCCGGCAACGAGCGGCAGGGATCCGACAACGAGCACGCCGGTAAGCAGGACCACAGTGGCGACGCGCCGGACCCCACTGAAACGAAGAGGAGAGTTGTCGGGAAGAAGGCTGGACATGAACGACCTCAGCCGCACTCCGCCCGCAGTTCGAAAAGATACCAGCACGACCCGCCGAAGGGAACTACCCACCGGACCAGCCGCTCTAGGTGGACCTCAGATAACGAGGGCGAGCTGGACGACGAAAGCCACGAGGATGGCCACGCCGCACAGGAGCGACAAGATGATCAGGCGACGGGTGCTCACCGGGGACGACTGTAGTGGCCGCCACGAATGACCTACCCGGTCCACGGCGGTGCGGGAATAGAACCCCGACATCCTGCGTTCCAGACGACGTGAGGTCGAACGCTCTCCCCCCGAGTGTCGGCCCACGTTCGCAGCGGAACTGAACGGGTCCGAACGCACCACCCCACGAGGAGCACCATGGACATCGCCGTCACCGGAGCATCGGGTCTGATCGGTCGGGCTCTCACCGCCGCGCTCGTTGCTGACGGGCATCGGGTCGTGCCACTTGTGCGTCGCTCTCCTCGCCCCGGCGAGGACGCCATTACTTGGGACCCCACTGCGGGGACCATTGACGCTGCCAGCCTCGAGGGCATCGGAGCGGTCGTTCACCTCGCCGGCGAGGGCATTGCCGAACGCCGCTGGACACCCGAACAGAAGATCCGCATCCTCAACAGCCGTGTGGACGGAACCACCCTGCTGTCGACAACGCTCGCCGGCCTCAACCGCAAGCCGTCGGTGTTCCTATCCGGTTCGGCCATTGGCTTCTACGGCGATCGCGGGGACGAGGAACTCACTGAGCAGTCCAGTCCCGGCGACATCTTCCTCTCCGAAGTTTGCGAAGCATGGGAACGAGCGACCGCACCCGCCGAGGCTGCGGGTATTCGGGTCGTGCATCTGCGCACCGGCATCGTGCTCGATCCGTCCGGTGGAGCGCTCGCCAAGACGCTGCCGTTGTTCAAGATGGGACTCGGTGGGCGACTCGGCTCGGGTCGACAGTGGTGGTCGTGGATCAGCATCGCCGATGAGGTCGGGGCCATCCGATTCCTGCTTGACCACGACCTCCACGGCCCGGTCAACCTGACCGCTCCCCACCCGGTGACCAACGCCGAGTTCACCAAGGTGCTGGGTAAGGTCCTAGGACGACCGACCGTGCTCCCCGTGCCGGCGTTCGGGCCGAAACTGCTGTTGGGAGCCGAACTGGCCCAGCAACTGCTGTTCACCAGCGCCCGGGTATTGCCCTCGGCCCTGGCGGACGCCGGTTACGCCTTTGCCACCCCCGACCTTGAAGGGGCACTGCGCGCGGAGCTGGTTAGGTGAGCGAGCCGGTCTGGGGCACCCGGTCGGTGTCGGTGAGCCGGGGCATCGAGGCGCCGGCCTCGGCGGTCTTCGCCGTCGTCCGCAACCCCGCCCTCCACGCCGTGATCGATGGCTCCGGAACCGTGAAGGCCTCGAGCATTGATGACGCCCCGCTACTCGAGCTCGGCAGTCGGTTCGGCATGGACATGAAGCTCGGGGTCCCCTACCGGATCAGCAACGAGGTCGTGGAGTTCGATTCGGATCGTCGCATTGCCTGGCGTCACATGGGTGGCCACCGGTGGCGTTACACCATCGAACCCCGGGGTGATGCGGCGTGCACGGTCACCGAAACGTTCGACTGGTCGACGTCGAGGATTCCTCTGATGATTCAGATCCTCGGGCAGGACCGCAAGCACGTTCCGAACCTGCAGCGGACCCTCGAACGGCTCGACCGCTACGTCACCACTGGGTCAGCCGACTGATACGAGTCGTCACGCGACACGACCCACCGGCGGGCACCAGCGTGCCGCTCGGCGGGTCGCAGTCAACCGCTCAGGGCGGTCCCGATCACTTGGGAGCGAGTCGGGCGGCGCCGTCCAGTCGGATGGTCTCGCCATTCATGTAACTGTTGGTGATGAGTTCGGCGGCAAGGCTTGCGAATTCAGTTGAGTAGCCGAGGCGCTTGGGAAAGACGACGTCCTTCTTCAGACGATCCTTGAACTGCTCGGACGCATCGCCCTGACCGTAGATCGGGGTGTCGATCAGACCGGGGGCGATGGTGCAGCAGCGCACGCCAACCGCTCCGAGATCTCGGGCAATGGGGAGCGTCATACCGACCACACCACCCTTTGACGCCGAGTAGGCGGCCTGCCCGATCTGCCCGTCGAAGGCGGCCAGCGAGGCCGTATTGACGATGGCGCCCTTCTCGCCGTCCTCGTTGAGCGCCTCCTCGCGACCCATGGCGGTGGCCACGAGGCGGATGCAGTTGAAGGTGCCGACGAGGTTCACCTCGAGGACCTTGCGGAAGATCCCGAGGTCGTGGGCCGAGGCGTACTCCCCGTCCTTACCGACGGTGCGCGTCGCCCAGCCGATGCCGGCGCAGTTCACGAGGGCACGAACAGGACCAAGATCCTGTGCGGCGGTGATAGCGGCGATGACCTGATCGGTGTCGGTAACGTCGGTGTGGACGAACGCTCCACCGAGTTCGGTGGCGAGGGCCGTGCCCTTCTCGTCGTTCAGATCGGCGACAACGACCTTGGCGCCACGCGCTGCGAGGGCCCGAGCCGTGGACTCACCAAGGCCTGAGGCGCCACCTGTGATGATTGCTGATGCTCCGGAAATGTCCATATCGGCAGCCTATTGACCCATCGGTCAAGGGGCGAATCGAACCCCCACTCCGCCGGTCAGAGTCCGTCGACACCCGAGCGCCCCTGTTGTGTCTGGGCGGCATCCACGGCCAGGGCGTCGACGAAGTCATTGCCCGGATCCTCACTGTGGCCCTTCACCCAGCGGAAGCTCACGCCCCCGCGGGAGGTGACGAGGGCGACGAGGGGTTCCCAAAGGTCGCGGTTGGCGACGGGCTTACGCTGGGAGTTCTTCCACCCCCGCCGAATCCACCCTTCCCACCATCGATCGTTGAAACAGTGGACGACGTAGGTCGAGTCACTGACAATCTCGATGTCTCCAGCCTCCGGCCCGAGTGACCGCAGCGCCTCGATGACAGCAGTGACCTCCATGCGCTGATTCGTGGTGTCCGCAGCCACCCCCGACGCCCACGGTCCCCCCACCACCGCCCACGCCCAGCCGCCCGGGCCGGGGTTCCCCAGACATGCGCCATCGGTGTACACCTCAAGAGTCACGGTGCAGATGCTGACACACCCACAGCGGTAGCCTCGCAGCCATGACCGCCCCCGCCATCCGAGTCACCGGCATCGACGAGGCCGACGAGCTGGTCAGCACTGATCCGCTCGCCTTGGTCATCGGCATGCTGTTGGACCAGCAGATCCCCATGGAATGGGCTTTCAAGGGCCCTGCCACCCTCAGCGAGCGCCTCGGCGGACTCGACGCCGCCCGAATTGCCGCCATGGACCCCGATGATTTCGCCGCCGTATTCGCCACCAAGCCGGCGCTCCACCGTTTCCCGGGTTCAATGGCCAAACGAACCCAGGAACTCTGTCGCCACATCACCGAGGTATGGAACGGCGACGCCGGAAACCTCTGGACCGGAGTGAGCGACGCTAACGAACTCATGGCCCGTGTCCGAGCTCTTCCCGGCTACGGCGACGAGAAGTCCCGGATCCTCGTCGCCATGCTCGCCAAGCGGCTCGGTGTGCGACCGAAGGGATGGGAGACCGCCACAGCCCCGTTCTCCGATGACCAGCCACGCTCGGTCGCCGACATCGACTCGCCAGAGTCACTGGCGCGGGTCAGGGAGTGGAAGAAGGCCATGAAGGCCAAGGGGAAGTCGAAGGCAGACTGACTCAGTCCGAAGTCTGACCCTCGTTGCGCTGGCGATTGAGCCAGCCCAGCAGTGTCGCCACGGCGCGTGGGTCATGGCGCAGCCGGTGGCCAGCGCCGTCAATGATGCGCAGATCGGCAGCGCCGTGGGCATCGGCGAGAACCCGGGCGTCGAATACCGGCACCAGATCATCGTCGGCACCGTGCACGACGAGAAGGGGCCGTCCGTCCATCCGCGGCGCCGCTTCGGCTGCGCCGATGGCGCGCAACTGCGCAGACCACGCATCGAATGATTCCGGGAACCGTCGATCGCGAATGATCCCTTGATCGCGGGCATGGAGCACAAGCTGGCGCGGGTGGGCAGCCCAGTCCTTGAAGTCGGCGGGTGCGCCCAGGGCAGCGACCCCCCTGATCCAAGAATGTTCGGCCGCCGCCGAGACGGCCAGGGCGCCCCCCGTACCGAAGCCGATGAGCCAGACTCCCCACACGTTGTCGAGATTGCGAACATATTCCGCGGCGGCAACGACGTCCGACAACCACCCGGCCAAAGAGAAGTCACCTCCGCTCGAGCCACAACCGCGAGCTGACAGCGCCAGGGCGGTGAAACCCAGCTCGGTGGCAATCCGCTCCGCCAGTTCGGGGTGGGTGGCCCCGGGATCGGAACCTCCCCCCGGCCCACTCGGGAATCCATGGGCCAACACCACCCCGGGCAACGGAACCCCGGCGGCAGTGCGCGGCGTGGCGAGATGGGCAGTGAGCGCCACCCCGTCGGTCTCGAGTTTGATCTCCTCGATGGCCACGCCGCTGGTCGGTTCAGCCGGCGCTGACGTCCGCGTCAGCCACCCCGCTGCCGTTGCCCTTGAAGGCCTTGTAGCCGCGGTTTCGAGCCTCAGGCAGTGTGTCGGGGCCAAAGCAGGCGAACGCCTCTGCAGCGACCAGATCCTCGACAAGATGGGCGTCCTCGGCGGTCAGATTGTCGACGTCGTAGACGACCTGGGTCCGCTTATCCCCCAGCCAGCGGTTGTGTTCGAACTTGCCGGGTCGATCCATGTGAAGGCTCCTCGGTTGAATCGTGTTCAGTCTGACGGCTCGATGCTACGCACCGCACCGATCGTGACGAGGTACGTCCGCTGGGCGTCGCAGATCTCAACGATCTGGGCGTCACTGAGCGCCGGGGCGTCATCGCCGGCAGCGGCGAACTGACCCAGAACATAGGCGAGCGCCTCATCCTCGGCGGCCACAAGGGGACCGCTTGCAGCGGGGGTCACGTCATCACGTCGGGCCACGCCCTTGTCGGTGAGGTAATCGAGATACCAACCGAGCACGACCCGAACGTCGTCATAGGTGATCTCCGCCGTCGTCCCCGGTGGCAGGCTGTCCCCCACCCACAGCACTGCGGCATCGAGATCAAACAGTGCCGTGACCGGCTGATCGGACAGTTCGGCGGTGACCCTCCCCACGACGACGAGGGCGACAACCACGACGGCGATGACGATCAGGGCGACGAAGAACCACACCATGAGCAGAGACTACGCAGCGCCCCGGCCACGGAGCCGAGCCAGAGCGAACGAATCAGATGCCGATGCGCTGGGCAAGCAGTTCGCGGTGGTAGGTGGGATCCCCAAAGAGCAGTTCAGAGGACTTCGCCCGCTTGAAGTAGAGGTGGGCGGGGTGCTCCCAGGTGAAGCCGATGCCACCGTGGATCTGGATGTTCTCGGCAGCGGCGTGGAAGTACGCCTCCGAGCAGTAGGCCTTGGCGAGACTCGCCACGGAGGGAAGCTCATCGTTCATCTCCGAGGCACACCAGCCGGCGTAGTAAGCCGCTGACTTCGCCGACTCGACCTCGAGCAACATGTCGGCACACTTGTGCTTGATGGCCTGGAACGAGCCAATCGGGCGACCGAACTGGACACGTACCTTGGCGTACTCGACGGCCATGTCGAGACACGCCTGCGCACCACCCACCTGCTCGGCGGCAAGGCCCACCGCCGCCAGGTCGAGCACCCGGCTGAGAACGTCCCACCCGGCGCCATCGACACCCACGAGGGTGGCGGGCGTCCCGGCGAACTCGAGCTTGGCCTGCTTGCGGGTCTGGTCCATCGTCGACAGCGCCGTCCGGGTCATACCCGCAGCCCCTGCGTCGACGGCGAACAGGCTGACACCTGCACCGGTGCGGGCGGCAACGAGGATCAGGTTGGCGACGTGGCCGTCGAGCACGAACATCTTCGTCCCGTCGATGGTCCAGCCATCACCCGATGCCGTGGCCGTGGCCTCGATGCCACTCTCGTCCCACCGACCATTGGGTTCGGTCAGGGCCAGGGTGGCGATGGTCTCCCCCGAGGCGATTCCCGGCAGGTGCGCAGCGCACGCCTCGGCGTCGCCCGACTGCAACAGGGTGTTGGTGGCCAGTACCACGGTCGAGAAGAACGGAGCACACAGCAGGTAGCGCCCCATCTCTTCGAGCACCACGGTCAACTCGACGTAGCCGAACCCCTGGCCGCCGAACTCCTCGGGCACGATGAGACTCTGCAGACCAAGCTGCTCGGCCATCTGCGACCACACCTCGGGGTCGTAACCCTGCTCGGTCTCCATCTGCTCCCGCACTGCTGACTCGGGCGACTTGGACTCGAGAAACTGGCGGACGATGTTGCGGAGTTCTTCCTGCTCATCACTGAAGGCGAAGTTCACGGTCGAGGACCCTTCTCGTTGATTTCCGTGCGGTAGATGGCATTGTCTATCAGTCCGGCGCAACCCGGGCCACCCGGAGCCGTACCCTTGGGGGATGGCCGACTCCGCAACCCTGCACTGGTCCGACAGCCGGTGCGAGATCCACAAGGTGGTGGTGGGCCCAGTCGACAACAACGTGTTCGTGGTGCGGTGCCGCCAGAGCGGCGAGGCCGTGCTCATCGACGCCGCCAACGAGCACGATCGACTCCTCGATCTCTGTGAGGCCCTCGGGGTGCGGACCGTGGTCGAGACCCATGGCCACTGGGACCACATCCAGGCCATCCCCGCCGTGCGGGACGCCGGTTACGAAGTTGGGGTCACAGCCGCTGATGCCGAGATGTTGGAGAGCTACGACTACCTCCTCGAAGATGAATCGGTCATCGAGATCGGTCGCCTCCGTCTCCACACCATCGCCACCCCGGGCCACACTCCGGGGTCGATGTGCTTCCGCCTCGATCACGCCGACGTGTTGCTGAGCGGAGACACGCTGTTCCCGGGGGGACCCGGCGCCACCAAGTTCCCCGGCGGCGACTTCGCCACCATCATCGAATCAATCGACACCCGACTGTTCGGACTCGATGAGCACACGCTCGTTCTGCCCGGTCACGGGGACGACACCACCATCGGGGCGGAACGTCCCCACCTCAACGAATGGGTCACCCGCGGGTGGTGAACTCAGCGTCGGTGCCTGAGCGCGAGGACTAACGCGATCCACCACGATCGGGGCGAGCATCCCGAAGGGTTCACCGCCGCGCCGGTGATGGCGCATGTGTCGGTCACCCAGCGTCTCGAGCAGACGCGCCCGTCGGCGGAGTTGTGGGACACGCCGGTGGGCATAGATCTCATGCACAACCGAGTACGCCGCCCCATAGGCCGTGACCCCGACGCTGGCGGCGAGCACTGACCGCCACGGCGTAGCTCGCCGGCGCGAAACCGCGAGGCTCATCGCCACCACGGTGACAGCAGCGAATCCGAGCGGATAGAGGTCGTTGGCCTCGAGCACGGTGGTTCGGGCCCGATGGTGGCTCTCATGGGCCGCCCATCCGGGACCGTGCATCCCCCAACGGTGACCGGCGTAGGCCACTGGCTCCATGGCTGCGAAGGCACCAACCCCGACAGCAAGATCCCGACGCCAGTTCACGTCGGGCACAGTACCCTCGCCGCCATGGCCACCGAGCAACCTCCTGCCGCTGCACCGCTTCCGGCCGACCAGCGTCCCGTGGACCCCACGCCGGTGGACACCGCTGATCTCCCCCCAACACCAATCCGGGATCGCAACATCCCCGCCCGCGCCTGGCGACAAGCCCCGGATCGACTCCTGCAGCTCGGCACTGACATCGGAGGTCCGGAGGCGATGTACAAACGGCGTATCGGCTCGTGGCTGCTGTGGCGCGCCGGACCGGCGTCACGCGCCGATGCCCGCTACCTCGCCGTCGATCCCAACGATCCCGAGATCACCGTTGAGTTCCGCCTGCACCCCGATGGGAGAGGCGAGGGAACAGGTCCGTCGGGTGCCCTTCACACCCGCTTCCGGGACTGGAAGAAGGATTTGTTGGGATCTGAAGAGTCATTGCCTGCCGCCGGGGCGGAGCAGCCCGAGCCCTAAGTCCCCGGGGGTACCACGCGCCTGCGGACATTTCCCCTATCTCCGTAGTGATAATTGTCGGCCCTCTCACTAGAATCCGAGGTGTGAGTACACCGCTGTTCGAACTCCGTGGTCTGCACGTCTCGACGTCGGGAGACGACCCCACCGAAATCCTCCGGGGGGTAGATCTCGTCGTGGGCGAAGGCGAAGTCCACGCCCTCATGGGGCCCAACGGCTCCGGCAAGTCCACCCTCGCCACCACCCTGCTGGGCAGTCCCGAGTACACGGTGACCAGTGGCCAGATCCTCTTCCGAGGAGACGACATCACAGCGTGGGGCCCCGACGAGCGTGGGAAGGCCGGCATGTTCCTCGCCTTCCAGTACCCCCAGGAGTTCGCC
>JALRFT010000288.1 GCA_023261915.1 Acidimicrobiales bacterium
ATTGCCGGGCTCCACTACCGTCGCATCAACACCCAGCTGCTCTATGATCTCAGCCTCGAGTACCGTTATGGTCAGCGCATCGAGTTCGAAGTTGTTGCCCGCGGCGGTGAAGGCGATCGAGGTGTTGCGGTCGTAGGGGAACCTGAGTCGGTACCCGGCGAAGAACGATCCTCCCCACATCATCGCGAAGTAGATGAGCAACGGGACCGCCACCTGGACGACGTCGAGAGGACGGCTCGTGATCTGCTCGCCTTGCAGCGCGAACAGCACCACGATGGTGAACAGCAGTCCGTAGAGCGCCACGGGACCGATGCGGGGCAGGAACCGCCCCTCGTACCACTGCGTTCCCCGCCGGCCTTCGAGCACGGTCCGGGTCAGAAAACCCGCTGCCAGAGGCAGGCCTAGAAAGATCAGCACCGATTTGGCGATGTCCCACAGGCTGACGTCCAACCCGGCGGTGTCGAGGCCCAACCAGCTGGGCAGGACACTGAGATAGAACCAGCCGAGCACCGAGTACATGACGATCTGGAACAGTGAGTTCACTGCCACCAGCACCGCCGCGAGTTCCCGGTTTCCGTGGGCGAGATCGTTCCAGATGAGCACCATGGCGATACAGCGAGCCAGGCCCACGATGATGAGGCCGGTGCGGAGTTGGGGCAGGTCGGCAAGGAAGATCCACGCCAGCGCAAACATGAGTGCGGGCCCCACCACCCAGTTCAACACGAGGGAGAACACCAACGCCCGACGGTCGGCGAGTTCGCTCCGGACCCGGGTGTAGCGCACCTTGGCGAGCACCGGGTACATCATGGCGAGCAGTCCAATGGCGATGGGCAGCGACACCGTGTCGATCTTGACGGCACCGAGCGTGGTGTTGAGATCGGGGACCAGCCGACCGAGGAGCAGGCCCGAAGCCATGGCGAGCCCGATCCACAGCGGCAGGTAACGATCGAGCGTGCTGAGCCGGGCGGTGACCGCCGCTGTGTCCGTAGGTGGGCTCATCAAATCAGCAGCAGCCGGGCTTGCTGGAACTGAGTGTCACCGGGGCGGGTGCGCAACACGCTGCCTCGCCCCCGCCCTCGCCCATTTCTTCGGCATCACCGGTCTTGACGTACCACTCCCACCGGGTGCCATCGGGGTCAGTGACCCACGTCTCGACCTTCTCGGCGTAGCAGCAGATGGTGTCATCAATGCCGGTGGTGACGAGACCCGACTGGGTGAGGCGGGTATCCGCCTCTTCCACTGCGGCAGCGCCGTCGGTCTCAACACCGAGATGGTTGATGGTGCCACCAGTCTCGGTTTCGAACAGCACGAGCTTGAGTGGTGGGTCGGCGATGGCGAAGTTGGCATACCCTGGGTTGCGCTTGGCCGGTTCGGTTCCGAACAGCCGCGAGTAGAACTGCACGGCCTCCTCGAGGTCGCTGACGTTGAGGGCGAGTTGCACTCGGGACATGGGATCTCCTCAGTGTTCGGACTGTCGATTTCGCTAGCGACGCCGTGCACCCACGATAGCAACGTATTGATAGTCATCAATGTATAGTTTCGGCATGGCCATTGACGTCACGCCGTTTGAGGGGTGCTGCGGGAGTGTCACCGACACCGCCCTCGATGAGAGTGCAGCAGCCGATCTTGCGGCGGCGTTCAAAGTGCTCGCCGATCCGGCGCGACTGCGCCTGTTGTCCATGGTGGCCACTGCCCCCAACGGTGAGGCGTGTGCCTGTGACCTCGCGGTTCCCCTCGGCCGCTCGCAACCCACTATCTCCCACCATCTCTCCATGCTCGTTGACGCCGGGCTGTTGACTCGCGAACGCCGGGGAAAGTGGGCCTGGTATCGGGCCGTGCCCGCCCGTCTCGCCCTGCTGCGAGACGCCCTCGTGTCATGAGCCCCGACGACGTCCCCTCGCCACCCCCCGAGGTCCTATTCGTCTGCGTGCACAACGCCGGCCGTTCCCAGATGGCTGCGGCGTGGCTCACCCACCTCGGAGGTGACGCCGTGGTGGTGCGCTCGGCCGGCACGACCCCAGCCGAGACCATCAACCCTGCGGTGGTGGAAGTCATGGCCGAGGTCGGCATTGACGTGCTGGCCATGGGAGCCACCCCCAAGCGGCTCGAGGACGCCATGGTCGCAGCCTCCGACGTGGTGGTCACCATGGGGTGCGGTGACACCTGCCCCTTCTATCCCGGCACCCGCTACGAGGATTGGGTGCTGGCCGACCCGGCCGGACAGGACGTGGCGTTCGTGCGGGTGGTGCGGGACGAGATTCGGGTGCGGGTCGAACAACTCCTAGATGAACTGGGTATCAGCTCCCCAGCCTGAAGGCGGGTGGACCCGCAGTCTCAGCCGTGGATCAGTTGTCGGGCAGTTTGTCTTCGGCCTCACCGATGGCGGCCGGGCGGCCCTGCATGCGGTTGCGGAGCGCGAGTACCGCACCGGCACCCGCGGCGGCCACGGTCAAACCTCCCAGAATGGGAAGGGCCAGGTTGGCGTCGTTGGCCGGTGAGTTCAGGGCTCGCAGCGAGGTACCGAGATCACCGGCCACCCGGTCCGAGCCACCGGTGTATGCGGGACCTACGGGTGCTGGCGTTGCTGCGACATCAGTTGGCCGCTCGGGCACGGCCACCGGACGAGCACCACGGAACGGTCCCGTCACCTCGTAGGTGATGCCGGCGGTCGCCCCGCGTTGGCTGGAGAAGTACATGCGTGCCCCGTCGGGGCTGAATGCCGGTCCGGTCATCTCGGACGAGTCCTGACCGACGACCTGTACGAACGGGGCAATGACTCCATCGGTTGACAGCATCACGATCTCCATGTTGCCGCCGTCTTCAGCCACGTAGATGTCTCCCGACACGTCAGCAACGACGAGGTTGTCGACGCCCCGCAGCGGTGCGTCGGCACCCCCGAAGTTGGCGGCGTCATAGATCACCTCATAGGTGTTGGTGGCGCAGTCGATGGCGTGGACGCGGTTGTCGCCCTTGGACGTGAAGTACACGACCCCCTGGTGCCACCACAGGCCCTCACCACCGGGGAATCGGGTGACCTCTCCATCGGCGAACTGGAGTGCGGTGCGCGTGGTGGCGGCACTGGGGTCAGGCACTGCCACCCACGTCACGACACCACTGTCGACCCGGGCAGCCTCGAGAAGACCGGCGGACAGATCGGGGTAGGCGGTGGGGGTGTAGCGGTAGAGGAGTCCGTCGCCTTTGTCCTCAGTCATGTACACGACCTGGCGGTCGGGATCGACGGCGGCAGCCTCATGTTGGAAGAGGCCCATGGCCGGCAGCACAGTGCCTTGGCTGGGAGCGAACGGATTGCACTCCCACACTCGGCCGGCGATGGCGCCTGCGGCCTCAATCAGTGCCGGGCTCTCACCGTGGAGATCGAACTCCTCACAGGAGAGCCAGGTGTTCCACGGGGTTGGTCCGCCGGCGCAGTTGCCAGACGTATTCGACAAGATGGGATAGGCGTCAACGATGGTGCCGTCGGGGGCGAAGCGGATGGCGCTCACACCACCCGTCCCGGGGAACTCTGAGTTCGACACGTAGATCCAGCCGTTGTCATCGGTGGCGAAAGTCGCCCCGCCATCAGGGAAGTAGTGCCAGTTGTGGCCGGTTCCCTGCACAGGTTGTAGCGAGGTGGCCACCACCCGGGCCGTGAACCCTTCGGGAAGTCGCAACCCGAGTGCATCGGGGACACCGAGCGGCCCGTAGGGTCCGGGTCCGATCACAGGAGCTTGAGCAGCAGCGCCGGTCGCCCGCAGCATGCCGGCAAGGGCGAGGGTGGCCCCGCCGAGCCCGGAGCGGGTGAGGAATGAGCGTCGTGACATGCCGTGGGTCATGCCGAGAAACTACTCCTCGTTGGAACACCCAGCCCGTCAGGCCCAAAGAGGTCTTGTCGGTCGCTCTCAGTCGACGTGTTCAAGGGCTGCAATGCCCGCAGCTGTGGCACTCGACGCCACGGCCCCGTTCACTAGGGCCCGACCGAAACCGATCTGGGGAGCGGCCGCTAGTGAGGCGACGGCGTCAAGGCCGTCACTGACGATGCCGGCGATGACCCAAGGGCGAGCTGGCTCGCCCGAGGAGAGGGCCCGGAGCGTTCCGGCACCGATGGCGACCTCACGGGCACCAAATGCTCGGGCCAACAGGCTCACCCGTCCCGACATGGTCCCGTCACCGAGCCAGCCGCCGGCGGTCCGTCGCGGGGTGAGCAGCATGGCGATGCCGATGGCAATTCGACCTGCGGCAATGAGACGGAGGTTCTGACGGTGATCCATCTCTGTAGTCTGTCATGACTGGCGCCGGGTCAAACCACGATCACCAGCGAGCGCGACACTCCTCGGCGAATCCGTCGATGTGCTCAAACTCGTGGCGTATTCCGTCGTCATCTGAGACCCAGCCCGACCAGCGCCCGAACACCTGGTGGACCTCCTGGCGCAGAGCCACGGCATTCACCTTGGTGTGCTTGTCGAATCTGGTGCTGAGCGTCACGTCGAGCCGCCCCCCGGGGTCACGTACCCGCCAGGGGGCCATGGGTTCGTCCCAGCGATACGTCCATTCGAGTTCCCTCCCGATCTTGGTCAGGCGCCCGTCGACGATCACTCCGTTCTCAGTGAAACCGGTGCCCTCGGTCCATTTCGCTCCGAACTGCAGGCCCACAACCGCGCCGGTGGTCGTGCGGCCGGCCCCACCGCCCCAGTTCCAATGTGTCGACATTGGCCAGCGTCCTCTACCGATGTCGAGGACTCCCCACGCATCTCCCTGAGCGCCGATGGCCCACTGGTCGTCACCGACGGTCAACCTGCCTCGTGCCGGGCGGGCCTGATGTTTTGACGTGTACTGGAACATCCGGTCGTTCCAGGGGATGACGACGTTGAGCGATTCGTGACCGTCGGGCAGCGTGATGGTGGCATCGAGGCGCCCGGGCGCTCCGGACCGTTCCGTCCAGTGCGCCTCAATGTGCATCGTGCCATCGGCACTGTCCCAGAGTCGGCACCGGTAGCGACGGCCGGCGACGTCCACTGGGGTTGACCCGAATCGGTCGGGGAGACGCACGCCGCGGCCAGCGGGGATGATCGTTCCTCGGCCACCTTGTCTCTGGGCTTCCATGTCGCACCACCACACGTCGGACAGACCGAGGTAGTCAATGTTGGCGACCACACCGCTCACCACGAGATCTCCGGCGAGGATTGCCCAATAGTCCCAGCGTTTGCGGCGCCCCCATGGCCCGGAAAGTCGAGCGGTGTGCAGCGGGACCCGCGACCAGCCTCGTGCTGACGGGTTCAATGTGCGGCCATCACTACTCGTGAGGTCGACCGGTGCGACGAGCTCGGGTTCATGCGTGCTCACCGGAGCAGCGTAGGTCGACAGCACATCACCGTTGTGTTGATTGGTACGACCCGGCTGGGGGTGGGGCGGCGTGGGGTGGGTTGGTGGCGGCTGGTAAGGTCAGAGGGCCTTGGACCCGTAGCTCAGTTGGCTAGAGCACTTCCTCGACACGGAAGGGGTCGCTGGTTCGAGTCCAGTCGGGTCCACCAAGCATCAGGGCAGGTCAGAGGTCATCATCCTCGGGCCTGCCCTCGTTGGTTCACCGGTAGCCGAGCGCCTCGACGTTGTTGAGCGGTGACGTCGGGCTCTCGGGAGTGTTCCGGGTAACGGCGCTACCAGGTTCGCTGCATGAGTCGGCCGGATTGGCCCGATGACTGTTGGGCCTCAGGTCTGGTTGCGAACGTCGTCAAGAACGTCGTACATCATCGCCACCTGCGCTTCGGATTCGGCGGCGAGGGCGGACTCCACCCAAGCTCGTTTGTGCACCACCACCAGAAGGCACGCAATCGCCCCCAGCAGCATGCTGATGCCTTGGAGTCCGTTGACAAGAAAGGCCGACCAATCCGGGTTACTCATCAGGTCACTGGTGGCGCGTGTGATGTTCTTGCCCGCCCAGATCGCCACGCCAACGATGGCGAGAATGACCGCCGGCCGTCCGACCCGCAACGAGAGGTGCTCGATGTGGGAGATGATGGCGACGGCAATCAGCGAGGGACCGATGAGGCTGAGCCAGCCCATCAGCCGGCTGTCCTGATACGTCATGAGGCCTAGGAAACTGACCCCGTAGATCAAGGTTCCGACCGCCACCAGCGTCAGCTGGGAAAAGGACGCATGGATTTCGGTCCGCGGCGAGCGGTCCCGCTGCTCGAGCCGGGCTTCCTTGCGGGCGAGGACGAGAAAGACCCCGACCGAGGCCGTCAGCCAAGTGACCCCCCACAGTGCGTAGGCATAGGTCCGAAGGTTCCCGCCAACGCCAAGGGCATACGGCAGAAAGAGTGCCACCGGTAACGCGCACGCAAGGGTCAGGAGCACGAGTGCAGCAAGGCCGAACCGGGCACGGAGGTGGGTCACGTGGGTCAGGACCGCAACGACGATGAGGAGTGCGCCGATGGTGAGCAGCGCCCATTCCAACCTGGTCTCGGTTTGAACCAGCCAGAGCATGACCCACGCGACACCCCATAGGGCGAAGCCGGCGGAGGCAATCCCCATCGTCAATCGGGTGACACGGATCGGTTCGGCCGCTCGAACCTCGCGGCTCATCCTGAGAACTGAGGGACTTGCCATCTCGTAACCCTAGTGCCCGCCCACTCCGTCCGTTATGGGGCCTCAGCCCGTTGTGAGAGGGCGGGTGATGGCTCAGGTACGACTCCTCTGGGAATCGTCTCGGAGTCGGCTCTCACACCCGGAATGATCTGCCATCGACGCGATTCTCCGATCGGGTGGCGCTGGTGGCCCACCGTAACGCCAACGGAGAACACGAGTCCGCTCGGTCGCCGCTGAACTCGTCATGATGAATTGCCGGGCGACCTCAGATCCTCCCGGGGCCATCCCGGGCGAATCCGCCCGAGATTCGGTACTTCCGGTCACGGTATGGGCTCCAGCGGTCAGGAATTCCGTCCGCCGCACCGATTTGGGTATTCCTTCGCTATGAGTGGCCACACTGCTGCTGGCGTGGTCCAATAGAGGTATGAGCATCCTTGACACCATCCCCAGTGCCATCCACCGGGGCGAGGAGGAACTTCCCTTCGTCGCTGTCGGTGACGGAACCCACCTGCAGTTGCTGCAGGTCGATGTCGAGCAGGGCCTGTGGGTCATTCGCACCCGCTTCGAGCCGGGCACGATCGTTCCCACTCACAAGCACACCGGTCCCGTCTATGCCTTTACCTTGTCGGGTGCGTGGAAGTACGTGGAGAGCCCCGAGGTGAACGTGGCGGGATCGTTCCTGTTCGAACCGGCGGGTAGCGCGCACACCCTGATGGTGCCGGCGGAGAACGAGGGCATCACCGATGCCTGGTTCGCCATCTACGGCGCCAACCTCAATCTTGATGAGGACGGCAACGTGACTTCCATCATCGACGCCGGCACGGTGCGCGACGGTTACTTCCTGTTGTGTGAAGCGCAGGGTCTGCCCCGACCCAACGTCATCGGGGCCTGAGGCTCAGCTCTTTTGGGCGGCGGGCGCCAGAGTGCGCCGGGCGATCTGCCACGCCACCCAGATGAACACGAACTGCAGCGGTAGCCGCACCCACGAGATGATGCGTTCGGACAGTTCGCGCTCACGCCAATCCCACGTCATGTAGAGGTTGGCGGGATAGACAGCGAGGAACAGCACGATGGCGGCCCACCCTCCGGCGCGTCGCCAACGGGGAACCAACAGCATGGGGCCCACCACCAGCTCGGCGACGCCACTGGCGTAGGTCCAGAATCGTTGGCCGGGTGGCAGTGCCGGGGGGACGATGTCGTCGAAGAACTGCGGGTTCACAAAGTGCATGACACCCGCCAGACTTACGAGCCCTCCCATGATGACGGCGGCCGTGTTGCGCTGTTGTTCACTCCAGGGTCCCATGTTCACACCCTAGGTGGCTGGGGAACGACCTGCCGGGGTGCTCAAACCCGCCGCAGGCCCGGCCAGCGCTCGCGCAACTGCTCGGAGAACTCGCTCGGTGCTTTTCCGTGCTGGGCGAGTGTGTCGATGATGGAGACGACCAGCGCCTGGTAGAACTCCTCGCTCACCCGGGGTGCACCGGCGAGACCGCGTTGATCGGCGACCACGGCGAGGTGCTCGACGATCCGGGCGAAGCCGTGGGCGAGATACTCGAGCCGTTCGGGTTCCACGTCGCCGACCCAGAGGAACGGGTCACCGGCCTGAGCGAGGAGTCCCCACTCGTGGAGATAGGCGTTGAACGCCTCGAGGATGACGGGGTCGATGGTGACGGTGTCGTCGTCAGCGGAGGCGTCGAGGACGTCGTGGGCATAGGTCACCCACGCCGTCACGCTGGCCGCGGACACCGGTCCTACCCGAACCTCCATGGCCCCAAGCGTAGGTACCCGATTCGCCTCAATGGGGTCACCCCGTCACGCCGGGTGGGGTGTCAGCCAGCATGAGTGTGGCGTCGGGCACCCTGTTCGGATGGAGGACCCTTCGTGCCGCCCCCGTGTCTGGTATCGCCGGGGGTGGGTGTGGACCGTGTTCGTGACGATGCTCGCTTCGGCCATGTGGTGGATCGGAGGAACCGGCCCGCCGATGCCGCTGTGAGCGTTCAGCCGGTCGTCGCCCCGACGCGCACCGGGATGCCGTTGAGTACTGAGGTGCCCGACAGCGGGTCGATCGCCTCGCCGTCGGTCAGCACGTTGGCGTTCACGCCCGGCCGAGCGGCCGCCACCGACAGTGACGTACGGGGGTCGTCGTGCCCCCACCCGTGGGGCAGGCTGACCACACCGGGCATGACCGTGTCGGTCACCTCCACGGGTGCGGTGAGCTCGCCGACCCGAGAGCGCACCACCGCCTGATCTCCATCAGCGAGCCCGCGCTGGCCGGCGTCATCAGGGTGCATCTGCAGTGTGCAGCGCTCCTTGCCTTTCACGAGGATCTCGACGTTGTGCATCCACGAGTTGTTGGAGCGGACGTGCCGCCGCCCAACGAGCAGGAGGGCATCGTCGT
>JALRFT010000262.1 GCA_023261915.1 Acidimicrobiales bacterium
GCAGGTGGTGGCTGGCTTTAGTTGTCGTCTCACCTGAGCCAGTCTCTGGTCGGCTGCGGTGGTTGGGTGGTCACCGACGGGTGGGTCAGAGTGTGCTTAGATTCGCCCTGACATAACAGATCTCTTCAACGGGGGAAGCCGGTCAGAAACCGGCACTGTCCCGCAGCCGTGGGTCGGACCATCAAGGTGCGACAAGTCGGAATGCCCGTGAAGGGGTGTGGCTCACTACAGCACCGTCGTGGACAACGGGCTGAGCCTGTGGACATCGAGTTGACGGCGTTCAAGCACGTCTCCCGGGGTTCTCCGGCCCACCCACCAAAAGGAGAACCTCATGAAAGTCCCATTTCCTCGAGCCTTGGCTTCGGCCGTCGCAGTTCTGGCCCTCGCGGTCGCCAGCACGAGCGTGACTCGACCAGCCTCGGCACAGGTCACCTCGCAATCAGAAGCCACCGTGCTTGGCGCCCGATGGCTCGCCGCCCAGCTGACTCCCGAGGGCTACGTGGAGGGCCTGTTCAGCCCCGGCCCTGACCCTGATGCCACCCGAGATGTCGCCTTCACTCTGGCAGCAACCGGATTGGAAGAGGACGCGTTTGCGTTGGCTCTCAGTTGGCTCACGGCCAACATCGAGGAGGTGATTGCCCCCGAGAGTGAGCCCGACGGTCCCGGAACCCTCGGGGTGCTCATCATGATTGCCGTGGCGACGGGGGAGGACCCAACCAACTTTGGGGGGGTGAACCTCATCACACGACTCAATGGGACCCTCGGTCTGCTTGAGCCGGGTCTCTTCGGGGCCTCGGATCCAACATTCGATGGCGTCCTGCGGCAGTCTTTGGCGCTTCTCGGTCTCGATGCTGCGGGCGCCAGCGCCAACCCGGCTGCTATCACCTGGCTTGAGGACCAGCAGTGTGTAGCAGGGGAGAGCGCACCGGAATCGCTCGGTGGCTTCCCGGCGTATCGGAACCCCGCCGTGCCGTGCCCCGCACCTGATGTGATGAACTACGCAGGAGCCGAGACAGATGCCACCGCAGTTGCACTCCAGTGGCTCGTTCGCAACCAAGGATCGTCTGCGCCGCGCACCTTGCAGGCACTTGAGTTTCTCGGGACCATCCAGTCGGCAACCGGTGGATTCCCGTGGTACGCGGGAGACGTGGACAGCACGAATTCCACGGCCCTCGCCATCGGGGGCCTACTTGCGGTGGGGGGCCAAGACGGGGCGGCACAGGCAGCGATCGCCTGGCTCGAAGACCAACAGTTGGGCTGTGACTCCCCCGATGCCGGTGCGTTCACCAGTTCCTACAGCGACGGTGCTGCCGACCAGTTCGCCACCCGCCAGGCAGTCCTCGGCGTGGCCGGCGTGACGGTCCCGCTTGGTCTCACCGCGTGGTCCTCAACCAGCGATCCCTGCGCTCCGCCTGGTCCTGGCCCCGAACCGAGTCCGTCACCAGCGCCGATCGTTGCCCCGGTAGCTCCGAAGTTCACTGGCTGATTGCAGGCTTCGCGTCGCCCGCCCGGGCTAATATCGTCACGTGACGAAACTACCCCGGGCGGGCGAGGGCGGAGAGCAGAGCCCTTCCCACGCCGCAGTTACCGAGAGAGTGCCCGGCGCTCGCTGCGCCTGGTGCTCGAGGCCGCTCGAGCCGCTGGCCCGACCCGGTCGGCCACGCAAATTCTGCCGCCAAGGCTGTCGTCAGCGTTCCTACGAGGCCCGTCTGCGCAGTGCGGAGATGGGGCTGGCAGCCGACGACGTCGTCGTGGGGCGGGATCAACTCGACGAGCTGGCCTCGGCGCTTTACTGCCTCAAGGCTGCCCTAGAGGACGTTGACCGGGACCTCGCCGAGGCCGGCGACGATCCGAAGGAAGTTCGCCTAGCGCTGAACTGGCTGCTTGATAACGCCCGTCCGGCGGCTGAACTGTGGTTGGAGCCCCGGGCGGCTGGAGGGCCCTCGGCCCCGTGAATGAAATTCCGATAGTTAGTTTACAGAACGAGGATTATCGGCGGCAGGCGCTTGAGCACAGCCACCCGCCGCCGCCTCACTCACGGACCGTCCGGGAGGCCCCCGAGGACGTGCCCGAGACGGTCGGGATCGATGTTGAGGCTCAACCACGAGCCAGACCCGTCGCCAAAGCCAAGAGTCATCGAACCTGACGCAGCCACGGCCCTCAGCCACTCCTCATGCGATGACCACCCCAGGGTCAGGGAGAAGTGGCAAGAAACCGGGTGATCGACCTCAACAGTGAAGGTGATTCCTGGGCCCTCCGCCTCCCCAAGACCGACCAGACTGACCGAGCATCGAAGGTCGCCCACCCCTTCCATCGAGTGCACACGAGGCAAATCGGCAACATCGGGGCGTCCGCTGGCATCAAGAAGAGCGGCGGGCAGGAGACGACCCTCGATATCGGGATCGGCAACCCATCCGATCGACACGATGGGGACGCCATCAGCCATGGAAGCGGTGCTCACTCCCCCAGCCTACGGAGGTGTCGCCGGGGTCCACCTGCGGTCCAGCCAATAGCGGCGTTTCGTGCGCTGACCTGCCCTCTTGTAGATTCGTCACCTGTGTCGCACCGCATTGACATCGAACTGACCAGTGACCGTGGGGACGGTTCATGGACTTGGCGTGCTGCTGGCGCCCGCCAGCCCAAGGGAGTCGTTCCCGGGTCACTGCTGCCGAGCGGCACGTCCGTTGGCGACGTCCTGCGGGCCGAGGCTGAGAGCGACGCCGACGGCATCACCCTCGTCGCCGTGCAAGCGCCTAAGACGCGCAACCGATTCGGTGCCGAGCGGATTGAGATCATCGGTTCGACCCGCTCTGAGCCCGGAGTGACGACCCAGCTCGCCGGCGGGCGCCGCCGCCGTGACGATGACGGAGAGGATCGGCCCCGAGGTCGTCGACGCCCCGACGGTGAACGTCGTAGCGGACGTCCCGACGCTGGCAACCGTCGCCCTGGAGCAGGAGGTGACAGTCGGCGTCGAGCGGCCCCCCACCGAGAGGCCCCCTCAGCTCGACCGGAACGTCCCCGCGCCCCGCGACTTCGTGCCGGCCGCAAGCACCGTCAGGCGCTGCTCGCTCAACTCCCCGCCGAACAGCGGCCCGTGTGTGAGCTCGTCCTGCGCGGCGGCGTGCCCCTCGTTCGTGACACCCTTGAGGTCCAGCGGAAGGCGGCAGAAGCGTCAGGGATTCCGGTCGTCAAGGCTGGCCCCGTGGTTGATGTGGCTGAGAAGTTGGCTCCCCATGCCCGTCTCGCTGAGTGGCAGGACCGAGCTGATGCCGCCCTTGCCCAGGCGTCTGAGGTGGACCTCCGAGACCTGCGAAGCGTCGTGGTGGCCGCTGATGGTGTCGCCCGTCATGAGCAGACCCGGCAAACGGCTGAGCAACTCAGAGAGGCACTGTCGTCACGGGTCGATGCCGAGCAACGGGCATGGTCGAGTGAACTTGCCGAACTCATCGCCCAGGAGCGCTCGGTGGCTGCCCTGCGTCTCAGTTCCCGACCCCCGAAGGCGGGGGTACCCCTCCCTCCCCCGCTTGCGGCATCGCTCGCCAAGCTGGTCGTCGACCAACTCGGGCCCGAGACCTCACCTGATCGGTACTGCACGGTGCTGGACGCACTGGCCCTGTCCCCGGTGCGCACCCAGGTCGTGCCCGCATCGATACCGGACACACCCGCTCCCACCGTCGTTGAGGCCGTGCGACGACTCGGCGATCGTCTGCCCCAGATCGCTAGCGCCTTTGGTGTGGAGCCAGCACCGCCGTCCCGCGCCCGCCGTGGTCCCCGACGAACGCCACGTGCAGGCTCGACACCTCCGCCTACAGCAACTCCCTGAGATCCCCGGGTTTGGTGAGGACGGGATGAGGGCCGGTGGGTTCGGTGCGCTCATTCCATCCAGCCCACACGAAGTCGACTCCGGCCGCTTCAGAGGTGGTCCGATCGTGCTCGGTATCACCGATGAACACCACCGCTGAGGGGTCAACCCCGAGTGCGGCAATCACCGGTTCAAGGCGTTTCGGGCCACCATTAAACGCGTCAGCGAACAGTGCCACTTCGGGTTCCCATTCCAACCGCTCCAGTTCAGGCCAACCCAGTGCCGGATGTTTGTTAGAACACACCGCCCACCGATCGAGGCTCCCAACGAGCTCGGCGGCGCCGGCAAATGGCTGCACCCCAGCGGGGTCATAGGCCAAGAGGTACGACTCAAGGTCGATTCCCAGTCGCCGACACTCGTCGGCGACCACATGGCCTCGAGTGACCTCAACAGGGGAAACCCCTAGGTGGACGAAGGCATCTCGCAGCGCATCGTCGGAGTCGACGAGGGTGCCATCGAGGTCAAAGATGG
>JALRFT010000017.1 GCA_023261915.1 Acidimicrobiales bacterium
ACATCGGCCATCCTTGGCAAAAAACCATCGAGCGGCTGTGGGTCAGGCAGCTCGACGGCGACCGCCATCGGCCGATTCGACCGGGGCAGCAAGTGATTCTTCTTGTCGGTGGTACTCAGCCAACATTTTGTCCCGCGCTCGGCCAGCAGCGGCGCCACCATGTCGGCGACGAGCCGGCCATCCGGGAGGTCGACCTTGTTGAGCGCGACCAGGCGCGGGCGGTCGGCGAGCCCGCCGTAGGCAGCCAGCTCGGCCTCGATCACATCGAGATCGGCGAGCGGCTCGCGCTCGGACTCCAGTGAGGCCGCATCGATGACGTGCACGATGACCGAGCAGCGCTCGATGTGCCGGAGGAACTCCAGGCCCAGTCCGCGACCCTCGCTCGCCCCTGGGATGAGACCGGGCACGTCGGCGATCGTGTAGGTCACGTCACCGGCGGTGACGACGCCGAGATTGGGCACGAGGGTGGTGAAGGGGTAGTCGGCGATCTTGGGGCGCGCCTCGGAGAGCGCCCGGCGACACTTCGACACCGTGCTCAGCCACCTCGACGCGCTGGGCGTGCGCTACGTCATCAACCCGCGGCTGGTCCGCGGCCTGGACTACTACACCAAGACGACGTTCGAGTTCGTCATCCGCGGTGAGTCCCTCAGCGCCCGCCTCTACCGCCGATTCAACGGCACTCCTGTTCTCGTCATCGATGCCTTCGTCGACAACGTTCCGGTTAACCCCTCGATCACCCGCTGGGTGGCGACACGGTCGGCCAAGTTTCCGTTCGCCACCATCCATCTGGACCGGGAGCGAGGGGTACGCGACATCGGAGCGGTGCTCGTCAGCCACAGCATGCTCGCCGAAGAGGTGCAGCCTGACGGTCTTGGAGAGATCCTCGGAGCCATTACTTGGATGGCCCGGCGGGCCCGGCGGGGGCTGGAGGAAGTCCTCGAGCGTAATGAGCTCAGTGAACGTGGCCAGTCGGCTGAGACCGCCAGTGAGGTCGCCGAATCGGATGGCGAGTTCACCGACGACAATGACGATGACGACGAACCCGACGACGAGCACCAGGCACGACCAGAGAGTCCGAGGCTCCGATCACGGGACGAGATCCTCAACGACCTCGATGGACTTGTTGGTCTCGATTCGGTGAAGAGCACCATTCACGCTTTCGCCACCACCTATGCGATCAACCAGGAGCGACGCAACAAAGGGCTCGCTGCCCTCGAGTCGAGTCCGCACCTCGTGTTCGTCGGAAACCCCGGAACCGGTAAGACGACTGTGGCCCGGTTCGTTGGCGAGTTGTATGCCTCTCTCGGTCTGCTCCCAAGCGGACATCTCGTGGAAGTGGGTCGGGCCGACCTGGTCGCTGCCTACCTCGGCCAAACCGCCATCAAGACGACGAAAGCGTGTGAGCGGGCATTGGGTGGCGTGTTGTTCATCGATGAGGCCTACTCACTTACCGGACGACGTGACGACTACGGCACCGAAGCCATCAACACGCTCAACGCCTTCATGGAAAACCACCGACACGAACTTGCGGTCGTGGTGGCGGGGTATCCCGCCGAGATGCAGAAGTTCCTCAACGCCAACACCGGACTGCGCAGCCGGTTCGACCTCACCGTGCGGTTCGATGAC